>JBQCEI010001205.1:0-2099 GCA_051960375.1 Aureliella sp.
GCTGCGCTCTGCCCCAGGCTATTATGTTGCTGCCCCTTTGGGGCGAAGAAGAAAGCACTTACCGCAAACGAACGTCAAAACTCATCGATGGCTCTTCCCCGCGCTCTCCGCGCCTCCGCGGTAAAAACCGATCATGTACGGCCCGGCCGCAAAACTTGCCTGGCACGCATTTCGCGGGTAGAGTTGAGCTGGCTCTTCTTTTGCGAACTTCTCTGTTTTGTTGGGCTGCCATGGGTCTGACTTACTTCAAGCGCTACAAGATGCAGGTCCGCCTGGACCGGCTCGATTTCGAGCAGATGGACTTGGCGGCTGGCATCGAACTGCGTCCCTGGTCGCCCCAGCTTCTGGCAGAGCATGCTCAGGTAAAGTGGGAAAGCTTTCGCTCGGAAATCGATGCGCACGTTTTTCCTTGTTTGGGCGAGCGTGACGGTTGTATCAGGCTCATGCGCGAAATCACTTGCCGCTCGAACTTCATTCCGGAAGCGACCTGGCTGGCTTGCCATCAAACTGCGACGACTTGGCAAGCCTGTGGCACCGTTCAAGGTCTGATGGTATCGCCTCGCGAAGGTGCCATTCAGAATTTGGGCGTACATCCCGATTTCCGTGATCAGGGGATCGGCCGAGCGCTGCTGATGCGAGCCCTGGCAGGCTTTCGCTCGGTCGGCTGCACGCATGCTCAGTTGGAAGTCACCGTGCAGAACACCGCCGCCGTGCGACTGTACGAGCGCATGGGCTTTAACCGCGTCGAGACGCTGTTCAAAGTCGCCGACGTGATCTACGCATAACCGAACAGCGCCTCTCGATCTCCGATGCCATTGTTACCGCGGAGGACGCGGGAAGTGCGCCGAGGAGATAAAACTGGGCATGCAAGAGAACGCTCGCATAGTTGTGGTGCTGTTTCTGATCGCATGCCATGTGAGTCTGCAAAGCGGCTGCGATCGACGGCCGGCTTCTGATATCACAGCCAAGTCTTCTTCAGGCGTTACAGCGCAGGCCTCTTCAGGGGCTGCAGCCCAGCCCGCTTTGCAAAGCCGTTCGTTGGAGAGCGCGGCGTCGATGCCCGCGTGGCTCGGCAAGCCGCTGGCCAGCGAGCGCGATGCCTCGAAGCCACCCGTGGTGCTGTTCGATAGCTTTCATGCGCACAACTTTCTGCATCGCGGGCTGGTACCTGGCGAACACTCGTATCACCACTTCACCGGCCTGCGCCGCGCGGCCAAGTTGCTCGAGGAGCGGGGCTGCGAAGTGCGCGAGCTGCTGGTCGGGCCGCTCATGCCGCGCGATTTGATCGGCGTCCGGCTGGTCGTGCTCAATCTGCCCAGCATCGACAGGCCGCCCTGGTTGGTTTCCGAGATCGCGACGCTCGAACAGTACGTTCGCGACGGCGGCGGGATCATCTTCATCACCGATCACAGCAACTGTTATTACCACCAGTATCACTTGTTGCCGCTGTGGGACCGGCTCGGATTGACGCCGACGTTCGAAACCGTCTGCGAACGCAAAGCCGACTGCTTGCTCTCACCGACCGGCAACGGTTGGATTCTGGTCCGAGACTTTGAAGAGCATCCGGTGACCGCGGGCGTGCGCTACTTCGCGACGCAAACCGGTGGACGAGTCGCAGGGGAGGGCATCGTCGCTTGGACGAGCGCCCAGGCCTGGGCCGACGCGGGGAGCGTGCCGCTGTACGGCGAAGGCGATATGGGTCTGTTCGGCGATATGCGTTACTCCGACAGCGAGGAGCAGGGCAAGCAAGGGATCATTCTCGCCCGCGGCGTCGGCCTGGGGCGCGTGACCGTGATCGCCGATCAAAACTGTGTGGGGGATGCATTCCTCTCCTATGCAGACAACTGGCGATTGTGGATGAGCACATGCAAGTGGTGCGGTCAGTTCGACTGGGACGACGCATGCGAGAGCAGAGCGGCCAAGTCACCGAAGATCGCAAGCGAGAGGGTCCCTCGACAACCAACCGAAGCGACCCGCCGCGCGAAGAGCTCCCAGTCCGATCCGGCTCCCAACGACGCAACCGATGAATCAACTTTCAGCGAGATCATCGCGTCGGAGCGCGACCGCAATGCGCCGCCGGCGATGTCGGCCGATGCGTG
>JBQCEI010001206.1:0-2208 GCA_051960375.1 Aureliella sp.
TGGCTTCGGGACTAGCCGGGCTCAAGGCTTACTTGAGCATGGGCCGAGCCGAAGATCCTTCCTTCACGATCAAGACGGCCACCGTCTCGGCCAGTTGGCCCGGCGCCACTGCAGAAGAGATGCAGCGGCAAGTAGCCGAGCGCGTCGAGGACAAGCTGCGACAGACGCCCGATCTGGACTTTCTGCGCACGTACTGCTTGCCCGAGCGAATGATCATCCTCGTGCAGCTGAAAGATACCATCAATCGCAATGCGGTGGCCGACATCTGGTACCAGATGCGGAAGAAGCTCAGCGACATTCAGCACACGCTGCCGCAAGGCGTCATCGGTCCGGCGGTCAACGACGAGTTCGGCGATGTCTACTCGGCGATTTACGCGTTCACTGGCGAGGACTATTCGCCCGCCGAGCTGAAGCGAGTTGTCGAAAGCGCCCGCAAGCGGTTGCTGCGCGTCGATGACGTCGAGAAGGTCGACATCATCGGGGCTCAGCCACAGAAGGTATTCGTCGAAATCTCGCACGCCAAGCTGGCCACGCTCGGCATCAGCCCGCAGCAGATCTTTGAAAGCGTCGCTCGGCAGAACGAACTGCATCCGTCAGGCAAGATCGAAACGGCCAACGACCGCGTCTATGTGCGCGTCGGTGGCGCGTTCGATGTGGCCGACTCGATCGCTGAAGTGCCGATCGCCAGCGGCGGGCGGTTGCTGAAGCTCGGCGATATCGCCGAGGTCCGCCGCGGCTATCAAGATCCTCCCGAATTTACGGTCCGCTACGACGGCCAGCCGGCGCTCGGACTGGGAGTGGTTCTGCGCAAAGGCGGCAACGTGCTGGCGCTGGGCAAGGCGCTCAGCCAAGAGATGGATGCGTTCCAAGCCGAAATTCCGGCGGGCATCTCGGTGAACACGATCGCCTACCAGCCGAGTGTGGTCGACGAATCGGTCAGCGAGTTTACGCGCTCGTTCGTCGAAGCGCTCATCATCGTGTTGGTGGTGAGCTTCCTGAGTTTGGGGATGCGCACCGGAATCGTGGTGGCGCTGAGCATTCCCAGCGTCCTGGCGCTGACGCTGATCGTGATGAACGCCATCGGCATGAACCTCGATCGGATCAGCCTCGGGGCGTTGATTCTGGCTCTGGGGCTGATGGTCGACGATGCGATCATCGCCGTCGAGATGATGGCTGTGAAATTGGAGCAAGGCTGGAAGCGGACCGAAGCGGCTACGTTCGCCTGGACGTCGACCGCGCTGCCGATGCTGACCGGAACGCTGATCACCGTCGCCGGCTTCTTGCCGGTCGGATTTGCCAACTCGGCAGCGGGCGAATATGCCGGCGGCATCTTCTGGGTCGTGTGCATCTCGCTGATTTGTTCTTGGTTCGTAGCGGTCCTCTTCACGCCGTACCTCGGAGTGAAGTTGCTGCCCGAGAAGATGAAGCACTCGCTGCACGCGGGCGACGCTTATCAAACGCGCGGTTACCGCTGGCTGCGGAGCATCATCACTGCTTGCGTCCGCCGGCCGACGCGAGTTGTGGGCGTTACGGTGTTCGCTTTCGCCGTCGCCTTGTTCGGTTTTGCGAAGTTGCAGCAACAGTTCTTCCCGCAGTCCTCCCGCCCCGAGCTGTCGGTCGACATCAAGCTGCCCGAAGGTTCGTCGTTTACCGCGACGGCCGATATGGTTCAGCGCGTCGAGAAGCTGGTGGCCGAATCGATGGTGCCGCCGGAGCCCGAGCCTGAACCGACGACCAAGAGCGTTTGGAATGGGTTGTTCCATAGCAAGCCCGCAAAGCCAACGGCGGACGTTCAGTACTACACGTCGTACACCGGCAACGGTGCGGCTCGCTTCTTTCTGGCGCTCAATCCCGACTTGCCCAATCCGAGCTTTGCCAAGGTCGTGATTCAGACGTCGGGCGTCGAAGCTCGCGAGCGCCTGCGAGCGAAATTGCTCGAGCAGTTCGCATCCCACCCGCAGTTCGCCGAAGCTCGCTTGCGCGTACTGCGTTTGGATTTCGGACCGCCGGTCGGATTTCCGGTGCAGTTTCGAGTGCTCGGCCCCGATCGCGACGAAGTGGAGAAGATCGCGGCTCGAGTGCGCGACATTATGCGGCGGGATCGTTCGGTCGTCGATGTGAATCTCGAGTGGACCGAGCCGTCGAAGGTGATCCGCCTGGCGGTCGATCAGGATCGCGCTCGGGCGCTTGGCCTCAACACGCAAGAGA
>JBQCEI010001207.1:0-4872 GCA_051960375.1 Aureliella sp.
AAGGGGGCGCAACAGTGTTTTCAAAAACGTGTCGGTCATCATGGCCTACCGGCCGTCGGCTGATATTCCAACGGGGCTTTGCAGAGTTGGCCCCCGGGCTGACAATAGGCGCCGGAAGTTTTCTAGCCCAAAACCGCGGGCTACCGTCTGGCCGCTGATTCAGTTGCTCTTCGCACGATCGAATACTCCATGCCTGCCGCCAACTCCGATCTCAATCCAGCCTCAGCTCGCAGTTCCGCCCCGCGCCCGGCGACGATCTCGGGTCGGCGGATGACCGTGGTCGTGCTGATAACGCTGCTCGCGACCGGGCTGTTGTTCTACTGGGTCACGACGTCGTACGGCACTTACAACGCGGCTCGCCGGCAGACCGATCGCACGTGGCGAGCGCTGGCCGCCGTTCTCGACGAGCGCTATCAGCAGTACGACGCTCGCTTGGCTCAGGCCTTGGCCGAGAAACAGATCGATGCCGCGACCGAGCAGCGCTGGAAAGAGACTCGCGACAGTTTCTCGCGAACGACGCTAGCCGGACACCAAGTCGAGGCCGCTCAAACGCTCGAAGCAGCGATTGCCCAGCTGCCCCCGGCGCTGCGCTTGCCCGAAGACGACTCGCCCGAGCTGCACAAGCTCACCGGCGACTACGCGGCGGCCGTAGCGACTCAGCGACAGGTCGGTCAAACCGCCGGCTCGCGGATGCTCAAGCTGATGCTGAGCTTGCCCGAGCCGCCGGAGTTCAAGCTGGCCGAGTGAGCTGACGACCAAGACAGACTGGGGGCACCACCAAGACACGAAGACACAAAGTTTTTTAAGGCCAGCCGCCTAGAACCGGGCTCCCGGGAAGAGCCGCTCGCGCTCTTGGCTGTCCAGCGGTCGGGCGTATTCGCTGATCTCGTAAGCTTCGACCGCTTGAGCGCTCGACAAGCCGCGGGCCTGCAGTTCTTGAGCAAAGTGACTGCGGCGGCGTTCGCAGATCTTCAAATACCACCGGCGGAGCCACTCGGTGCGCTCGGCCTCCGAATCGGGCAGCGTGCTCAAGATGCCGTCGTGGTACGGCAACCACTGAAACACCTGCGAAGCATGGCAAGCGAGCATTCGCACCACGGCATCGATTTCGCCGGTCACATCCAGCAGCGCATGTGGTTCCAGCCGCTGAGGACGCGTGAACAGGTCGACCATGAAGGCGACCACCGGATCGCGATCCAAAGCCGGTACGTCCGCGGCGATGTGCGGGACGGTAACGAGATAACAGGCGTCCTGAACGGCTTGCGCTACGGCGCGATGGTCGGGATGGTAATCCCACGGCCGATGCGTCAGCACCAAGTCGGGCCGGAAGCTGCGAATTTCGCGAATCATGGCTGCCCGCAAGGCTAAGTCCGCGACCAACCCGCCGTCGGGAAAATCCCAAGTCGCCGAGTCGGCACCGATGAGCTGGCCGGCAGCCCGGGCTTCCTCGCGGCGGATCGTGACCAGATCCTCGGGCGGAATCTCGTGATGGCCGCTGCGACCGTCGGTGACCGAAACGACGCGGATCGCCGCTCCATGGGCTGCATGTCGAGCCAACAAGCCGCCAGCATGAATTTCGGCATCATCCGGATGCGCTCCCAAAACCAATACGCGACATCCGCTCGCTTCTTCAAGCATCTCCGACCTCATACAAAACGACTACCAAGACATCCGAGGCAGCGAACATGCCCGCCGGCTGCGTATTGCCGGTCTGCGGGGCGATGTTGCCGGTGACCGAGATGATTCGCGCCCCGGTCTCCTCGATCCATGAATTCATCTCGTCCTCGAGCGACCGCAATTCGCTCTCGATTGATTTAAAGAGCTTGATCTTTTGCATGGTGTTTCCGCTGCTTCCGCAAGAAGAGGCCGATGAGAGAACAACGCCACCGCCGTTCCGACCGCTCGAGAAATCACAGCGGCAGATTGTAACGCGGCCACGGCGTTAGCACAGGCGACTTGACTTGGTGCGAGAGCGCAGAGAAGTCCTCCGCGGTCTCCGCGCCTCCGCGGTAAAAAGGGAGCCGCCTACGAGGCAGGCTGCTGCAGCGGCGCGGGAACCGGCGCTGGGCGTGGTGCATGCTGCTGCTTGGTAAGGCGCAGCATCAGCTGGTCGAGATCATCCATGTACGTGTAGATCACCGGAACGGCCAGCAGCGTCAGCAAGAGCGACAGCGTCTGTCCGCCGACCACCAGCACCGCGATCGATCGCCGTTCTTCCGAACCGGGCCCAGTAGCGATCAGCAGCGGCAACAAGCCGGCCACGAACGAGATTGTCGTCATCAGAATCGGACGCAGACGGTCGCGGTTGGCTTGCATCGTCGCTTCGATGCGTTCCATGCCTTTGGCACGCAGATTATTCGTGTGGTCGATCTGCAGAATCGAAGCTTTCTTGACCACGCCAAAGAGCACCAGGATGCCAAGCGCGGAATACAAGTTCAGCGTCTCACCGCCCCAGTACAGACTGATCAAACCGAACGGCACCGCCAGCGGCAGCGAGAGCAGGATCGTGATCGGGTGGACCAGGTTCTCGAACTGCGCGGCCAGAACGATGTACATGAACACGAACGACAGCGCGAAGGTGACGATGAAGTCTTGCAGCGTCCGCTCCAGTTCGCGGCCGCGTCCCATGACGCGCGTTTCGAAGCCTGGCGGCAAGCCGATTTCCTGAGCGGCCGATTCCATCGCTGCGATGCGGTCGCCCAGCGCATAGCCGGCCGCCACGTTCGCGCGAACCGCCACCATGCGCTGGCGATCGAGCCGGTCGATGCGGGCGATCGAATTGCCGTAGTCGAAATGAACCACATTGTCGATGCGCGATGAAGCGCTGGCCGGCACCGCATCGCCGATCGCCATCAAGTTCTGCGAAGTGTCGCTCGAAAATGCCGGCCGCGTGCGCACATAGAGCTGCGAGATCGATTCGACGTCCTGCCGATCGACGCCGACCAACCGCAGTTCGACATCGTAAGCGTCGTCGACCGTCAGGTCGCGATAGCGCGAAACGCGATCGTCGCCGCCGACGGCGATTCGCAGCGTATCGGCGATCTCCTGAGCATCGATGCCCAGAGCAGCGGCTCGTTCGCGATCGATGCGAGCCAGCAGCTCCGGTTTATCGAGCCGCAACGTGGTATCGACGTCGACGATCCCCGGAATCGTCGCAGCCTTTTGGCGCAGTTTCTCGCTGAAGTCGGCCAGAGCTTGCACGTCGGTGCCGGTGATGGAAAAGTCGATATCGACCGGCGCACCGGTGCGGAGCGAAGTCAGGTTGCGCACCGAAGCCCGCACGCCCGGCACGCCCCGCAGCTTGGTACGGATCTCGGCCATCTTGTCGCGCTGCGAGAAGTTGCCACGGAAGGCAGCGCCGGGATCGCCCTTGAAAAGCCCTGCCCAGAATCTACCGAGCGAGAAAGTGCGTTCCTCGATGTCTCGCAGCCGCACGAATATCTCGCCGCGATTGACGCCGCCGAAGCCGCGCGTGCCCACCGTGGTCATCATCAGGTCGACGCCGTCGATATCCCCGATGATCTTCTCGGCTCGCTCCATCAGTCCATTCATCGAGGTGAGGCTCGTTCCCTCGCCGGCCATCAAACTCACTTCGAACTCCGACTCGTCGACGTTGGTCGGAATGTAGTCTTGCTTGACCAGATTGTAGAGATACACGTTGCTCGCGATCACCGCCAGCGACAGCAGCATGACAATCGGCCGGTAGCGGAGCGAAAGCCTGAGCGACCAGAGATAGAACCGCTCGATCCAGCCGTAAAAGCCTCGCCGCGATTTGGCTTCATGCCCCGACGCCTTCGCGTCGCGCTTGAGCAGCCGGCTGCACATCATCGGCGTGAGCGTGAAGCTGACGAACATCGAAACGAGAATCGCGACGGTCGCCGTCACGCCGAACTGAAAGAGCATGCGGCCGGTAACGCTCGAGAGGAACGACACGGGCAAGAAAACGATCACCAGCGAAATCGTCGTGGCGAGCACCGCCAAGCCGATCTCGCGGGTGCCTTGGATCGATGCGGTATACGGGTCCATCCCTTCTTCTTCGATGCAGCGGAAGACGTTTTCCAGCACCACGATGGCATCGTCGATCACCACGCCGACCATCAGCACCAGAGCCAACATCGTCACGTTGTTGAGTGTGAAG
The DNA here is from genome assembly GCA_051960375.1 of Aureliella sp. GTDB lineage: Bacteria > Planctomycetota > Planctomycetia > Pirellulales > Pirellulaceae > Aureliella. Next base: position 4,139 of record JBQCEI010001207.1, read on the forward strand.
TTGAACAGCTTCATAAACGCAAACGTGGCGATGATCGACGTCGGAATCGCTACTGCCGCGATGAAGGTCGAGCGCCACGAGCGCATGAACAGCAGCACCGTCAAGCAGGCCAGGATGCTGCCCGAGATCAAGTGCTTTTCGATCTCATGCAAGGCGGCCATGATGTAGCGCGATTGGTCCTGGATGACCGTGACGTGCACATCGTCGGGCAACAGCCGATCGCAGCGATCCAAACGCGCTTTGATGCCTTCGATCACGCGCACGGTGTTCTCGCCGCTTTGACGCTGAACCTGCAGGACCACGGCCGGGGCGCCGTTGAGACGGGCGAGCGTGCGAACTTCTTTGGTGCCGTCCTGCACCTCGCCCAAGTCGCTCAGCCGTACCGTGGCGTTGTTGCCGCTGCTGACAACGAGATCGGGGAAGTTGCGTGCGTAGGTGACGCGGCCCAGCGTGCGCAGCGAGCGCTCGCGCAGTCCCTCATCGACTCGGCCGCCGGGGACTTCGACGTTCTGGCGCTGCAGCGCATCGCGGACTTGCAGGATCGAGAGCTGATGCGCCGCGAGGCGACGGGCGTCGATGTTGACCTGGACCGCGCGATCGGCCGAGCCGGCTATCGTTACCTGGCCGACGCCGGGGGCCGATTCGATGACGTTCTTCACGTAGCGATCGGCGAGCATGTAAAGTTCGCGTGGCGTGCGCGGGCCCGAAACGGCCAGCGACATCACCGGCGAGGA
>JBQCEI010001208.1:0-8212 GCA_051960375.1 Aureliella sp.
TGAGCGTCTTGCCCTTCTTGCGAGAGAGAACTTCGTAGAGCGATCAACAATCAGCCGCAAGGCGTTAGCCCGCGTTTGGCTGTTTTGGGCTGCGCTGGAAAACCGGACGCTAACGCGTACCGGCTGATCAATTCGCCAGGCAAACAGCCGGTATCACGCGAAGACGCGAAGAAGAGAAGGCAAGATACACAACAAGTTGTTGGCCGCGGTTAATTGTCTTCCTTGGGCTTGTCGCTGGCGAGTTCCTTGCCGGTGATCTCTTGATACAACTTGGCGACTTGCGCCTTCAAGTGGGGCTGCACATGGTCCAGCATGCCAAGTTCTTGATACAGCTGGGCCATGTGAGGATGCTGTCGGGCCTTCGTCTACTTGCGCATGAGAAACGCAAACAAATCGCGGACTTGCTCGGGCGAGAGGGTGTCGAGCATGCCGTCGGGCATGAGCGATTTGCCGGTCTTGCGCACCACGTCGATCTCATCGCGAGGAATCGTCAATTGCTCTTTATCGGTTTGGATCACCAGCGCCTGATCGGTTTCCGAGACGACGACGCCGGTGACGACGCGGCCGTCGCCGAGCGCCACGACCGAGGTAGTAAACTGCTTCGGCACGACCGCGCTGGGATCGAGGATGTTGATCAGCAAGTACTCGAGGTTCGTTCGGTTGGAACCGGTCAGATCGGGCGCGATCGACTTGCCTTCGCCGAAGATCTTATGGCAATTCGCACACGACGCTTTGAACAGCGCCGCACCGTTTTCCATATTTCCCTTGGCAAGCACCGCGGGAGTCAATTCCTTTTTCCATTTCTCGATGGCCGCCAGGCGGGCTTCAGGAGTTTCCTGAACGACGCCCCATTTCGACTCGAGCACCGACTGAATACGAGCGCTACCGAGCGCGAGTAGCTGGCGAACCTGCGCAGCGGTCAGTTCGCGAGCGTCGATCTTGCCTTGCTCGATCGCTTCGGCCAGCTCGAGAGCATACGACTCGCGGCTGGAGAGCGTATCGATCGCCAGGCTCTTGTTGCCGTCTTTGAAACCGTCGAAGCGGCTGAGCAGCTGCTTCGGGATGCCTGCATCGTCGAAGTTTCTCAGCGCGGGGATCACTGCATCGACGACCGCGCGGTCGCCCAGCAAGTTGTAAAACATCGGCAGCGATTGAGCGTCTTTGCTTCCGCCCAGAGCCGCGATCGCCTGTTCGCGAGCAGCAGGATCCGCCGTGGTATCACCGGCCAGCTTGCGCAAGTCCGCGATGGCCGCTCCGTCGCCGAACAAGATTGCCAGCGCATCGACGGCCAGCAACACTTCACGACTCTTCGAGCTACGAAGGCGTTTTTCGAGACGGTCCCAATCGGCCGGCGGCGTGACGCGCGCCTTTCCCGCCAGGCCGGTCTTGAAGGCCGCGAGCAGACCTGCGGCGGAGCTTTGGACCGCTTCATCGCCGCTGGCAACCTTTTGGCTGATCATGCGCAGCGCACGAGCTGCGATCGATGGGTTGGATGAAATCTCGTACGCCATCCGCCGGACGGCAAACTGCTGGAGCTTGGGATTCGAATCGAGCAGCTCGAGAGCCCCTTCGTTGAAGACCACCGGCTCAATGCCGTACCAGGTCATCAACGTGAGATTGTTCTCGCCGGCGATCGTCTGGGCGTTCTCTCGGCAGGCAAGCATCGCGCGGGCCAGTTGCCAGCGCGGCGCGTCGCCGAGTTTCTGCAGCGCCGAGGCAAACGCCAGCAGAACGTTCGCAGGCTGCGGGCGGGAGGCCAGTTCCAAGACTGCCGGCAGGTACTCTTTTCGACGCTCTCCATCGAGCATTGCCAGGTGGACGGCTTCGGCTCGTGCGATCGGGTCTTCGGCTTGGAGCGCCGGCTTGATGAGGCTCTGCCCCGTGCCCAGCCCTTCGTAGTGCAGAAGCTCCTTCACTGTCCCTGGATAACCGGGTTTGTCCAGATCGCCGCCCGCGGCCGCTTCCTGAGCCAGGCGGCGTTCGTGGCGGCCCAGCCAATCATAAGCCGTGTTGGCCGAATTGAATTTCTTGCCGCCCCCGAGCTGTTTGACGTCTTCTTGTTTCGGCGTTCCGTAAGCGATGCGATAGATGCGGCCGCTGGTGCGGTGAATGCCGTCGTGATCGTGGCATTCGCCGTTGTCCGACCAGTCGGATACGAACATGACATCGTCCGGCCCGATCTTGATATCGACTCCGCGGAACCACGGATTGTGCACGATCATGAAGTCCGGTTCGTGGCGGCCGACGTAGCCGCTGCCTTGGCGCTCAAGCCGGTCGACGTTCATCCGCCGGCCGTGCGTGTTGCACATGAAGATCTTGCCGCGATACTGGGCTGGAAAATTATCCCCCTCATAAATCATCGCACCGACATGCGAATGGCCGCCGCCTAGATCGTTGGCCACACCATCGCGGCTCTCGTTCCACTTGGTCCGCGTGTCCCAGTGGTAATGATCGGCCGTCATATCCATCAGCTCGTACGAGTGCGGATTGAAGTCCTGGCCGTACATGCGGAGGAATCGCGCGCCGGGAATGACGTGCCACAAGTGACCTTGGACGTTGTTGGTCATGAAAAACTGACCGTCGTTGTTGTAGTCGAGTCCCCATGGATTGGTCGTTCCATTGCAGACCACTTCGATCAAATGCTTGGTGGGATGGAACCGCCAGATGCCGCAGTTCATCCGCACGCGCTCTTCGCGCGGCGTACCCGGAATGCCCGGATAAGAAGTGTCGACGATGCCATGCCGGCCATACAGCCAGCCGTCGGGGCCCCACATCAGACCGCTGACGAAGTTGTGCCCGCACTCTTTGCTCCAGCCGTCGAGCATGACGATCGGCTGGCTATCGGGTACATCGTCGCCGTTCTTGTCAGGGATGAAAGACAGCGTGCCGTCGTTGAGGATCCACAGACCGCCGAAGCCCCAAGTGAGGCTGGTCAGCATGAAGCCGCGATCCCAAAACACTTTGCGGGAATCGTGGCGGCCATCGCCGTCGACATCTTCGAGGATGACGATGCGATCGCGAAGCTTGGTTTCGTAAGGCCCGCCGCTGTAGGTGTAGTTTTCGGCGACCCACAGTCGGCCTCGATCATCGAAGTCCATCGAGATCGGTTGCTGCACATCAGGCTCGCCGGCAAACAACGTGACGTTGAAGCCTGGCGGTAGCTCGATTTGCTTGACCATCTCTTCCGGAGTCGGCGGATGCTGCCCCGCGGCCTCGGTGTTGAAGACTTCTGGAAAATCGTCGGCGAGCCCCACGCTTGTTGCCGCCACAGTAGCCGTGACCGCCAACGCCAAACAAGCAAGGAAGCGACCGAATGGAAGAGAATGATTCATCATTGGGATAATCGCATGGACAAAGAAATGTTTGACAATGAGCGCGGCTTTACCTCCGCGCTCTCCGCATCTTCGCGGTAAAAAATCGAGTTTACTGCCAGAGGGCTTCGACGACGTTGCCATGCACATCGGTCAGCCGGAAATCGCGGGCCGGCATGTCGGACATCGGGAAGAAATCGCCCTGTGGGAGTATGGGGCTATAGCAGGCGGGAGGCCATGATTTTAGCCGATGCCCGGTCGGTCAGCCACTAAACCCACGAGCGAACCACGAAGACACAAAGACACCAAGAAAGCAGGGAAAAAGGTCTTCCTTGGTGTCTTTGTGTCTTCGTGGTGGCCTATCCCCCCTTACCACAACTGTCGGGCTCGGGGATCTCGGTCGTATTGGCGGGCGAGGATCGAGTCGGGTTCTTCGCGGATTTGCATGCGGCACAGGAGAGCTGCGGCGGCGCCGGCTCCGAAGCCGCCGATGTGCGCCAGGTAGGCCACGCCGCCCATCGAAGTCGACGTGGCGGCGATCGAGCCGACGCCGTTGATGAACTGCGTGATGATCCACATGCCCAGAACCACGATCGCCGGCACGGTGATGATCATATAAAAGAAAATCACGTTCACGCGATTGTGCGGAAAGAGAACCAGATACGCCCCCAGCACGCCGGCGATCGCACCCGAGGCGCCCAGGTTCGGAATCACGCTCATCGGCGCAGCGATGATCTGCAGGAAGCTGCCCACCAGGCCGGCGACTAGATAGAAGAGCAGGAACCAGAAATGCCCGAAGCGATGCTCGACATTGTTGCCGAAGATCCACAGGTAAAGCATGTTGCCAGCAATGTGCCCAAAGCCGGCATGCATGAACATCGCCGAGATCAGCGTGAACCAGATGAAGTGCGGTCCCGGTGCCTCCGGCAATTCGACAACTCCATACTCGGGCACTTCGATCATCTGGGGCTCGACGATATCGACGCCCGTGGTGATCTCAGCCGGAATGACGCTGTACCCGTAGGTGAACTCGGGATTGGCCATCTGATACAGGAACACCGCGATATTGGCGACAATGAGTCCGTACGTTACGAACGCGCTGGAGCCCACTTCTCGATCATCGTCGCTGATGGGAAAGAACATGTTCGACTTTTCACAGTAAAGCTATAGCTGGCCGACCAAACGCGGCACTCAGAAGCGCCCGCAACAGAGCAACCCTCGTGCCTTTCAAACTCTCCGCGGTTCGTGTGGCACTGGCTTTGCCAGTGTCTTCTGCTTCGAAGTTGTAAGGCAAAGGTACATAGGGAACGCTCCAACGCCAAGCAACCGCACCGCAGCTCGGCGGTTTCGCATTGGAAATTACGATTGATGGCTTCCCGACAAACTTCGAACGAAAAGCACTGGCATAGCCAGTGCCACACAAACGCTCCGCGGTAAAAAAGATTCGCCCGCGTCAGCTCTTGAGCCCGAGCGCCTGATGCTGATCGCGAGCCGAAGCGAGGTAGCGGGCAAAGGCAGCTTCGTCGCGGCGACATGACTGCCCTTTGTACACGATGGCCAGCGAGCGGCGGTGACGCGCCTGCGACAGATTGGCATCGGCCCGGTGGATCGTCATGCCGTGGTGCGCGACCGCGTCCCCTGCCCGAAGCGGAACGGCTACCTCGCGCGTGAAATCCTCGTGCGAGTAATCGTCGATGCCCTGCGAGAACCCGAGCACCTGCGACTTGGAATGGCTGCGGAATCCGCTGCGGTGCGAGCCGGCGACATACCGCAAGCAACCGTTCTCGGCGTCGACATTGTCCAGCGCTAACCAGATTGTCACGACGCTGGCCGGCGCGAGACAGAAGTAATAGTTGTCTTGATGCGGCGGCGTCACATGATTGGTCCCGGGCGGCTTGTTGAACCATTCGGGCTGGTCAGCGGTCGCCACTTCGCCGAGCAAGCTTTGCGCAAGGGCAGTCCACTGGGGATGCTGCGTCAGTTGGTGGAAAAAAGCATCGCGGCCCATGCGATTGAGCTGCTTGAGCGTTTCGGGGCGCGACCGGTCTTGATAGAAAGCTTCGCTGTCGGCCAGCGTCGGCACAATGTCTCGCACATAGCGCGCGACATTCTGACGCAGCTGCTCGAGCTCCGCCGCATCCAGGAATTGACGAATGACCGTAAAGCCGAGTTCGTCGTAGGCCGTTTTATCGAAGTCCAGGGGCATGTGTGATTGCTTTTTTGCTCTAACGACGATTGGTGGGAGAACTTGGTCTTGCTCTCTGCTTGTAACCCGACGCGTAAGCGAGGGACGAACCCGTCACAGCGGCCCGCCAAACCATCGTACGTCTCCCGAGGCTGAACACATCTCCGCTCCTGCCCCTCACCCCCCGGCCCCCTCTCCCCGAAGCGGGGCGAGGGGGAGAGAAGAAAAGAATAAGGGGCAGCCAGTGCGAACTGAGTCCACTACGTTACTCTTCAGCGGGCAATGCCACTCGATCCACCGATGGATTGGAAGCGAACAGAGCGCTGGCGACGGTACCGACGACCACTCCGACCAGCAACGCGCTGGGCATCATCCATACGAAGCTGACACTGTACCCGAGCTGCAGCTCTTTTGAGAACGCGATCAGCACTGCGGTAGCGATGCTCGAGATCAAACCGAGCCACGCGCCGGCCGCATTGGCCCAGCGGACGAACAGCGCCAGAAAGAAGAGCACAAACAGCGGCGCGGTCAGCAGGTTGACCAATTTGAAACAGCGCTCGAGCAGGTTGCCTACGATCAGCGTGTTGAGGATGCTCAAGGCAACCGCCACTGCGGCCACGATCCAAGTCATCCACCGCAGACGCTTGACCACGGCCTCGGGCGAGCCGTCGCAGTGGCGCGAGAGAAAGTCGCGTTCGAGCACGGCACAAGCCGAGTTGACTCCCGACGAAAGGCTCGACATCGCGGCCGAAAGAATCGCCGCTAGGACTAAGCCCGAACATCCGGCTGGCATTTCATGGATGATGAAAGTCGGAAAAAGTTTATCGGACACCGTCGCCAGCGTTTTTCCTTCGGCCAGCTCGGGCGGATGCGCTCGATAAAATGCCAACAGCGCCACACCGGTCAGCGCGAGCAAGAGCGTCACCGAGACGTCGGTGCTCAGCGAAATGGCCAGCGTCCTGCGAGCGGCCGACGGATTGCGATTGGACAGAAATCGCTGAATCGACATTTGATCCGAACCATTGGTGCAGACGTGCCAGAGCATCGTCGAGAGGATCAAAATACCGAACGAAACCCGCACGCTGGGATCGAACCCCCAGCTGGGCTCTTGCCAGTGCTCGGGCCACTGCTGAGGCCACCACGCAGCCACGCCGCCCATGCGCCAAGTGATCACCGCCAGCGTGATGGCTGCTCCGGCGACCATCGTCAGCGCTTGAATCGCATCGGTCATCACCACCGCTTTGATACCGCCCGAGGATGAATACCACGCGGTAACGACGCCCAGGGCTAAGCAGAGCTCGGGTATCCAGCGCCGGTCGATGCCCAACATCGGAACCAGCACGCTATCGCAGACGGCGTACAGAATCGTGGCCATCCAACCAAAACGCAGCAACAAGAACACCGCCGCTCCCGCTTGGCGAATGCCCATCCCCAATCGGTTCTCGAGCAATTCGTAGGCACTGGTCACCGGCTGACGCATCAACAGCGGAATCAGTCCGTAGCCGACGATCACGAAGATCAGCGGATAGGCAACTACGAGCGTCGCGAACATCGGGCCGTGGGCGATCATCTCGCTCGGGTGAGCCAGATACGAGAGCGTGCTGACGAGCGTTGCAAAGAGCGACAATCCCAAGGCGATCGGCGACATTCGCCGGCCACCGAGAAGGAAATCATCGGCCGTGCGGTTTTGCCGCGAGTAATAGGCGCCGATGCCGATCATGAGGCAGCCGTAGACGGCAATTACCAGTACGTCGATGGCTCCCACGGCAAGGTCTCCGGCATGTTATTATCCTTGTCCACCATCCCCTCGTAACCCGACGCGTAAGCGAGGGACGAACCCGCCGCCGTAGTCAGCTAAGAACGAGTTTAACCGCGGAGGGCGCGGAGGAAGTCATTGCGATGGTGGCCAACCACCAAGCATACACCATTAGGAAGCTGTGAATGAGACACAGTCGAGTCAAAGCGAAACTGAGGCGGGGCGAGCCTGCGCTGATTACTTGCTGCCACTTCATCGATCCGAGCGTCTATGAACTGGTCAGCCTCATGGGCTTCGACGGCATCTGGCTCGACTTGGAACATCACTCCACCAGCGACGAAACGGCCGCCTCGCTCATGCGGGCGGCGCGGGTCGGTAGCTCTGATGTTATCGCACGCCCGGCCAAAGGGGAATTTATGCGCATGGGGCGGCTGCTCGAAGCCGGCGCCCAAGGGATCATGTACCCGCGCTGCGAATCGGCCGACGAAGCAGCCGAACTGGTCCGCTGGGCGAAGTTCGCTCCCCAAGGCCAACGCGGTGTCGACGGGGCGAACGGCGACAACCCGTACTGCTGCACGCCGATGCATTCGTACTTGAAAGATGCTAACGAACACACGCTGATCATCGCCCAACTCGAGTCGCTCTCGGCGGTGGAGCAAGCGGAGCAGATCGCTCGCGTTCCGGGCATCGACGTGCTGATGCTTGGCCCTGGCGACTTGAGCGTCAGCGCCGGCATTCCGTATCAGTTCGATCATCCGCTCATCGCCGACGCCTATCGCCGCGTAGCCGAGGCCGCTCGCAAGGCCGACAAATGGTGGGGCACGGTCAGCGGAACGCCTGAACATACTCAGCAATTATTCGACATGGGAGCGAAGTTCATTTGCCACGGCTGCGACTTGATCATGGTCAAGCAAGGCATGGAACTGATCCAGCAACGCTACACAAAATTGGGCTTTACCT
>JBQCEI010001209.1:0-5915 GCA_051960375.1 Aureliella sp.
CGAGGGGAGAGAAGATTTTTGGAGCGCGTGCGCGACGCTTTTCTTCTCTCCCCCTCGCCCCGCTTCGGGGAGAGGGGGCCGGGGGGTGAGGGGCTGGAGCGCAGAAATGTTCAGCCTTGGTAGACAAACGATGATTTGTCGAACCTTTATGGCGGGTTCGTCCCTCGCTTACGCGTCGGGTTACAAAAGAGCGTAGGGTTCGTCCCTCGCTTACGCGTCGGGTTACGAGAACGAATGCGGGGCGCTCGAATCCCCAAAGAGGTGTTGGGCGAGAACGAGGACATCGCACGGCTATGGCATCATTGTTCGTCATTCGCGGCAGGGACACCGGGCAGCACTACGAGCTGCTCAGCGCTTCCACCTCTCTGGGGAGAGACGCGTCGAATCAAATCCAGTTGCACGATACGGAAGTCTCGCGGCACCATGCTCGCGTCGAACGCGGCCCGGACGGTTCGTGGCGATTGGTCGACTTGGGAAGCAGCAATGGCACGTATATCAATAGCGTGCGCATTACCGCCGAGAAGCTGACCACCGGCGATCGCGTGCAACTGGGCAGCACGCTGATGATCTTTAGCGCCTCGAGCGATGCAGCTAAGTCGAACGTGCCGACGCCCCACGTCGAAGCCGTCCGCGATGTCGCCATCGTCCCCACCGCGGGAGACGATCTGTCGCAAATCCGCCGCACGATCGCCCCGGCGCTCGAATCGTCGGTGATCGGTGACGCCACCGCCGCGATCGAATCATCGCGGGTCGCTCCCAGCAACTGGGATGTGATCTATCGCGTCGGCCAAGCAATCACGCGCACGCTGGACATCGATGAGATGATGCGCCAAGTGCTCGACCTGATCTTTCAGTGGGTGCAGTGCGATTGCGGCTGCGTCATGCTGTTCGATGAAGTCACCGGCCATCTGACTCCCGCCTATCGCCGCAATCGCAGGAAGAGCAACCAGCAGCGGCCGCTGGAAATCAGCAAGACGATCCTCGACTATGTGCTCGATCATCGCGAAGGGGTTTTGACGAGCAACGCGCAGGCCGACTCACGCTGGACCGGCGCCGGCAGCATCGTCTCGCTGGGCATTCACGAAGCGATGTGCGTCCCGATGCAAGGTCGCTACGGCGTCGTCGGAGCGATCTACGTCGACACCTCGACCAGTCCCGGCGTGGCGGCCGAGCGAGGACAAGCCGAATCGTTCACCGAAGAGAATCTCAAACTGCTCGTGGCCATCGGCAATCAAGCCGCCCTGGCGATCGAGGACACGCAGTTCTATCGCGCCACGCTCCAAGCCGAACGGATGGCGGCGATGGGACAGACGATCGCCAACCTCTCGCATCACGTGAAAAACATTTTGCAAGGCGTTCGCGGCGGCAGCTATCTGATCGAGACGGGGCTGAACAAACAAGATCTCGAAGTGGCCCGCAAAGGCTGGCGGATCGTTGAACGCAACCAGGAACGCATCAGCAACCTGGTGATGGACATGCTTTCCTTCAGCAAAGAACGCGTGCCGGAGCTCCGCGAAGGCGACGTGCGGCACACGATCAACGAAGTGGTCGAGCTGATGCAGAGCCGCGCCGGCGAAGTGCACGCCAAACTGATCTGGGATGCGCCGACCGAGTTTCCGCCGGTGCGATTCGATCCCGATGCGCTGCACCGCGCGATCCTCAACGTCGTCACCAATGCGATCGATGCGGTCGAGTCCCGCGACAACGGCGAGATTCACTTGAGCCTGCAGATCGCTCCGCAAACGCAGCTGGTGGAACTGGCGATCGAAGACAACGGCGAAGGGATCGCGCCGGAAAATCTCGAGCGCATCTTCTCAGTCTTCGAATCGAAGAAAGGAGCTCGCGGAACGGGCCTCGGGCTGCCGGTCAGTCGCAAGATCCTCCGCGAGCACGGCGGCGATGTGATCGTCGCCAGTCAGCCTGGGCAAGGTACGCGCTTTACGCTGCGCTGGCCGGGACTGACCGAGGGAGTGGACCGGCCGACGATGATCTAAAGGCGTCGCTTGCGCGCCCATCGGGCTAAAGATTTGGATTACAATTCGTCGCAAGCTGGTTTTCCGCTTTCTTTTTACCGCGGAGGCGCGGAGAACGCGGAGACTCCTCCCAGCTTGACACCCACTTCCCATTCCCACCTTCGCCTTCACCAGATACAGCCTAATCATGGAACCCTCCCGCAATCTTTCGATGACGACTTGGTTGATCGTCACGATCGCCAGCATCGGATTTCTGTTCGATACCTATGAGCTGTTGATGACGCCGCTGGTGGCCCCGCCGGCGATTGCCGAACTGCTCGATGTGCCGCTGAGCCATCCGTCGGTCCGGGATTGGACCGGGCGGCTGCTGTGGATCTCGGCTCTGTGTGGCGGCATCTTCGGTTTGCTGGGCGGTTGGTTGATCGACCGGCTGGGACGCAAGTCGGTGATGGCTGGAAGCATTTTCCTGTATTCGTTCTCGCCGTTTCTGGCTGCTTACAGCACGACGCTGCCGATGTTCATCTTCTTTCGCAGCACCACCTTCATCGGCGTGTGCGTCGAGTTCATCGCGGCGATCACGTGGATGGCCGAAGTGTTCGAAGACAAGAAACAGCGCGAGCGCTGGCTCGGTATGACGCAAGCCTTCGCGTCGGTCGGCGGCGTGATTGTGACGGTCGTCGCTGCCTGGATCGGCGCCAATCAAGCCCATTTGCCGAACGTCGGAATGCCGCTGCCTCCGATCGAGGGCGCCACGCATGCGGGGACCTGGCGATACGTTTTGGCGACCGGCATTCTGCCGGCGATTCCAATTGCTTTGCTCTTACCGTTCGTTCCCGAGTCGCGCATTTGGCGTGAGAAGAAAGCGGCCGGCACGCTCAGGCGTCCTCGCATCGGCGAGCTGTTCGCGCCTGAATACATTCGCATCACGCTGGTCACCGCGACGCTGTCAGCTTGTGCATACGGCATCGCCTTCGGCGCGTTGCAAGTCACGCCGCGCTTGATCGCACCGGGCTTGCCCGAAGCCCGCGAAGCCGCCGCGGAACTGGTCGATTTCCGCAAAGAGGCCGCCGCTCTCAACAAACAGTTCGACGCGGCGCCGCATGGTTCGGAAGAACAGAAAATCATCCGCGGGAAATTGGCCGCTTTGGGCAAGGAGCAAGCTCGCCCAGACCGCGAAGTCAAAGAAGTCGGCGAAAAGGTTCAGCTCTATCAAGAAATGGGCGGCCTGATCGGCCGAATCCTTTTAGCGATACTGATCATCGTCGGTATGAGCCGCGTGATGCTGCTGAAGGTGTTCCAGGTGCCCGCGCTCGTCATGTTGCCGCTCACTTACTTCGTGCTGTTCAAGTACGGCGGCTCGAACTTCATGCTCGCATACGGCGTGTGCGGCCTGCTGACGGTGGCTCAGTTCAGTTACTTCGGCGAGTACCTGCCCAAGGTCTTTCCGCTGCACCTCCGCGGCACCGGCGGAAGCTTTGCGACGAACGTCGGCGGCCGTATGATTGGCACCAGCATGGCCGTTGTCACCACGAACATCGTGGCCCCGATGCTGGCCGAGGGCAGTCAGAGCAGCAATCCGCTCATCATGGCTCAAGCGGCCGGCTATGTGGCTACCGCCATTGCCGTCGTCGCGCTGCTGGTCGGCATGCTGCTGCCGGAACCGAAGGCGGAGACGCTCGAGTAATCCCGCTCGTTCCCAGGCTCTGCCTGGGAACGCACTGTCTTGGAGGCTCTGCCTCCCAAGAACCCGCCGCAACGCTTAACGACGCTGCTGCGAGGCAGAGCCTCGCGGGCAGTGCGTTCCCAGGCGGAGCCTGGGAACGAGGATGATAAGCATGACGACTCCTCTTCAGCCCGATGTGCCGCATGGTCTTGCCAGCGCAATCTTGCGCGCGGCGGTCGGGGCGACGTCGGCGGCGCAGTTGCGTTCTTCATGCGTCGAGCTGTTGATGCAGTATTATCCGGCGGCTCGCATCGCGTGGCTGAGCCAAACCGGTGCGCAGTGGAGCCTGGCGGGTACGACCGCCGCGCTGGCTCGCATCCCGGTCGACCTGGCTGCCTCGGCTTGCGATCAAGGGCATGTCGTCCGCGAGGGGGACTGGGCCGGCGCACCGCTGACACCCGCCGATGAACCGGCGGAAGTATTGCTGCTCAGCCCGAGCGACCTGTTATCGGACGCGGCCCTCAGCGAACTGGCCAGCATCTTCCAGTCGTGCTTGCAGCTTGCCAAACTTCAGCAGCGCTCGCGACTGCGCATCGAACAACTGCAGACGCTGCTCGAGCTGGCGATTACCTGGCATCGCAGCCAAGACTTGACCGATCTGCTGGACAACATGGCTCGCGCCGCTGCGCGCGTGTTGCATGCCGATCGCGCGAGTATCTTTTTGTGGGATCGAGCCAACAGCGAACTGGTCGGCCATCCGGCTTTGGGCGTCGAGGGGAAACCGCTGCGCATTGCCGACGATCTCGGCGTCGCCGGCTCGGTGCTCAAGGATGGCGTGCCGCAGCGCTGGGATGCGTCGGACGATCCGCGGGCGATCAACCAGCGCATCGGCAAACAGCTCGGCTATGTCACGAATTCGCTGCTAGCCGTGCAACTGGTCGACAAACGCGGTCGCGCCATGGGCGTCTTCGAGGTACTCAACCATCGCGACGGACGCTTCTCGGCCGAGGATGAATTGTTCCTGATCGAGCTGGCCAAGCATGCCGGAGCGGCGCTCGAGAATACGCAGCGCATCGATGAACTGATGCGCACGCGCGACCGCTTGGTCGAGTCGGCTTCGGCCAGCGTCGAACTGGTCGGCTCGTGTCCGCAAATCGAAGCTCTTCGGCAAACGATCGCGCGCGTCGCTCCGACCGACCTGGCCGTGCTGCTGCTGGGGGAGAACGGCACGGGCAAGGAAGTGGTCAGTCGCAGCCTCCACTTGCAGAGCCGGCGCAATGCCCAGCCGTTCGTCGCCGTCAACTGCGCGGCGATTCCCGAGGCGCTCCTCGAAAGCGAACTGTTCGGTCACGAGAAGGGAGCCTTTACCGATGCGATCAGCACGCGCGTCGGCAAGTTCGAATTGGCCGCGGGCGGCACGTTGCTGCTCGACGAAATCGGCGAGATGAGCCTAGGGGGCCAAGCGAAACTGCTGCGCGTGCTCGAAGAAAAGGTCGTCGTCCGCGTCGGTGGCACCGCGGTCGTCCGCACCGACGTGCGCGTGATCGCTGCCACCAATCAGAACCTGGCTGAACTCGTCCGCTAAAAACGTTTTCGATAAGTTGTGTATTTTCGCCTGTGCGTGGTGACGCTCTCGTTGCCGCCGCGGCGCGAGCGCGGCGACGACATCATCATTTTGGCTGAGCATTTGTGAGAGCATTTTGGGCATCAGGTCGGCCGGCGCACGTTGACGCTCTCGACCGCAGCCCGCGAGCGGCTGAGGGCTCATGCCTGGCCGGGCAACGTGCGCGAACTGCGCAACCAGATGGAGCGCGTGGCCTATCTTTCCGCCGGCCCAGTGGTCGAAGAAAACGACCTTGCTTTCGTCTTGTCTCCGACGCAGACCGCCGATGCGAAATCGATGCCCGGCACGATGACGCTCAATGATGCCACCGATTCTTTTCAGCGCGATTACATCCGCCGCCACGTCGAAGCGGCTGGTGGCAACATCGCCCATGCCGCCCAGCGGCTCGGACTGCATCGCTCGAATCTCTACCGCAAGATGCGGCAGCTCGGCATGGAGACGCACGAGTAAGCCGGAAAGAGTTTTTAACGCAGAGACGCAGAGAAAAAGCAGAGCACGCAGAGGTGGATTTCGACGGCAATCGCGTGCTTCCCCTATTTGCTACAGGCACGCCTCCGTGGAAGACTTAAGCAGTCCCTATGCTCCTCCCAAAACAGGGGCCATCGTTCAAAAGGCTGGCCGCAGGCTAATCAGGACACTTCAGCTGCTTGATCTG
>JBQCEI010001210.1:0-3420 GCA_051960375.1 Aureliella sp.
AAGGACCAGCCGACGCTGCTCAACAACGTCGAAACCTTCGCTTGGGTGCCCGCCATCGTGCTGCGCTCGGCAGGGAAGTGGTATGCCGAGCGCGGTCGCAAGGAAGGTCCGTGGGTCGCTGACGTATCGCGGTCGATCCGCGGCATGCGCTTCTTTTCGATCAGCGGCGATGTCGCCAGGCCGGGCGTCTACGAAGTGCCTACGGGAATTCCACTCGGGGAGCTGATCGACGACTATTGCGGTGGTATGGCCGATGGTAAGGACATTGTCGCGGTCGCGCTCAGCGGCCCTTCCGGCGGCCTCTTGCCGCCGAAGATTCCGGTCAAGCAGCTCGATCGACGGTTCGTGGAGAAGTTCGTCCCCGCGGGAGTTACCGAACTGGATGTTCGCGATATCCCGCTGGATATCAACGTTTCACGGGCACTGGGCATCATGATCGGTGCCGGCCTGGCCGTTTATGGAACCGGCGCCGATGTCTTAAGCGAAGCGCTTGCGCTCAGTCGCTTCTTCCGAAACGAATCATGCGGCAAGTGCGTTCCCTGCCGTATCGGCTCTCAAAAGATTACCGAGATAGGAGAACAGCTCGCTCAAGGCCGGCTCGGACCCAACGACTTGCCTGCAATCGAAGCCACGGTGCGTGAGCTTTCCGACGTCATGAGGGCGACCAGCATTTGCGGCTTGGGGCAAGTCGCGAGCAACCCGATGCGATCCATATTCACATTCTTCCGCGGACATGTGGAGCTGGCCACCGGCCCCTTAGCCGGCGCAGCGGAGGAGAATCGCCATGGATAAACCCAACAGTGCGATCGATTTCTCAGCCGTGATCGCCACCGCAGGACGGCGATCGGAGGAAGAGGCGTTGTTCGCTCGCGACGTCGATGGCCGTTTGATCCGCGTGCAAAAAGCGACCGATGAAGACTTCTTTGCCGACGTTCATTTGAAGATCAACGGACGCGACGTGACGGTCAAGCGAGCTGTCCCCATGCTCGATAGCTTAGGAGCGGTCATCCGCAAGCCCGACGGGCGGCCAGTTCCTCGCTATACGACGATCTATGATGCTGCGGGGCTGGCGTTTGTCCGCCAAGCGTCCGACCAGCATCCGATTGCAACGCTCTGCCACCGCGAGCATCTGCCGCCGGTCGGCGTCTGTCGCGTCTGCCTGGTCGAAGCCGCCGAGATGACCAAGCGCGGGGCGCGCAAACAATTGGTGCCAGCCTGTGTTCAGCGGGTGTCAGAAGGGATGGAGGTTCACACTTTCGACAGTCAGGCTGACCCCGTAGCGGCCCAGCGAGTGAAGGCGGCTGCGAGCGTGGTCACCGAGTTGCTGCTGGCCGACCATGCGCCGGGCTCGAACACGCCAGCCAATCGCGTCGAAGATAACGAACTGCTGCAAGTCGCTGCGCGCCTGGGCGTCGATCGCACTCGTTTTGCCAGGGGTGAGCAACTTGGCAAGATCGACAATTCGAGCTTTATGATCGCGGTCAATCGCGATGAATGCATTATGTGTGGCCGTTGTATTCGCGGCTGCAACTGGGTGAAAGAGAATCGCATTATCGGCCGGGCGGGGAAGGGATACGAGACTCACATTAGCTTCGACCTCGACGAGCCGATGGCAGAGAGCGACTGTGTATCGTGCGGAGAATGCGCAGTGAGCTGTCCGACCGGCGCGCTGACCTTCACCCAATCTTTCCTCAATGGCCAGACCGCCCTGGTCGAGAAAGAGCTGCGCGAGCAAGGTCGCGAAGGGGAGATCGTGCCCCCGCAAGAGCTCGCCAAGATCGATCTGTTCTCGAACATCGCTCACAAGTTCTTGGACCTCAATGCGTCCTCGGTGGTGCGGCGCCGGCTCAAGGCGGGCGACGTGCTCTGTCGCGAAGGGGAATATGGGGCGACGGCCTTTCTCATTCAGCGTGGCAGTTTCGAAATTCACCTCAATTCTCAGATCGGCGTCCAGCTCCATACGCGTTCGGCCAAGGGCTTCTGGGGCTGGCTCGGAAGTTTGACGACCGGCGCGATGAAAAGCGAAGCCAGACGCACTCCGCGGTTGACCGATCTTCGCGGCGCTGAGATCGGACCGAACGAGCCGCTAGTTCGGACGGCCGAAGATGTGATCCTGGGTGAGATGTCGTGCCTGAATCGCTCGCGCCGCTCTGCGACTATCGTCGCTCGCGAAGACAGCGAGGTACTGGAGATACGCCGCAACGTGCTCGACATGTTACTGCGCAATCGCGTAAGCCGCGAGATACTCGACGAGGTTTATCGCAGCCGCTCGATCAATCAACTGGCCAGCCTGCCGATCTTTGGCGATTTGGATGCCGAGGAGCGCCAGAAGGCGGCCGACTGGCTCAAAGACCGCGTGCAACTAGTGCGCGTGGAGCCGGGGCAAACGATTTTTCAGCAAGGAGAACCAGCAGACGATTTTTATATGGTCAGCTTGGGCTTTGTCAAAGTGAGTCAGAAGCTTGGCGAGTTCGAGCGCGTCGTCTCGTATCTGGGCCCGGGCAATCACTTCGGCGAAATTGGTCTCTTGTCGCAGATCAAAGGGCTGATCGATGTCGGAGATGAAGGAACGCGAGGGACTCGAACGGCGACCTGTGCGGCGCTCGATCACGTCGAGCTGTTCCAAGTGCGCGGCGCCGATTTCAAAGCGCTGCTGGAGCAGTATCCGCAAATCCGCGGCAAGTTTATCGAGAACGCCAAAAAAATCCTGCAGCGCGATCGGGAGGCTCGCGCCAAACTGACCCAAGACATCGACGAAGATTTTGTCAATCAAGGTCTCTTTGGCGCGCATAACTTGCTCGTGCTCGATCTCGAGCGATGCACGCGCTGCGACGAATGTACGAAAGCCTGTGCCGATACCCATGAGGGGGTCACGCGCTTGATCCGCGACGGCATGCGTTTCGATCGGTTCCTGATTGCGAGCAGTTGCCGTTCGTGCATGGACCCGTATTGCATGGTGGGCTGCCCGGTCGATGCCATCCACCGCAACGGCGACTCACTGCAAATCGAAATCGAAGATTACTGCATTGGCTGTGGGCTGTGCGCCGAGAACTGCCCATACGGCAATATCAACATGCATGGCTTTCCGAAGATGGAACTCGACCCCAAAACCCAACGGCAGCGCGCCGTCACCCAAAAGATCGACGGCAGGCAGTTGCCCGTCATCCAACAACGGGCGACAACCTGCGACATGTGCATGGAGATCGATGGCCGGCCGAGCTGCGTCTACGCCTGCCCGCACAACGCCGCCTTCCGCGTTACCAGCGAAGAACTGCAGAAGATGCTGTAACAGAAGATGCTGTAACGGTCCTCCACGCTCGTTCCCAGGCTCCGCCTGGGAACGCCCTGTCTTCGAGGCTCTGCCTCGCAGCACCCGGCAACGAGGCTGGCCTTTATGGCAGGTTCAAAGGAGGCGGAGCC
>JBQCEI010001211.1:0-2680 GCA_051960375.1 Aureliella sp.
CAGTGTCTTCCTTCTCGAAGTACCTAAGCCGCCCCCCCTTCGGCGTTCCAACGTCCTCGGGGCCAGCATAACGACGGCTCGCAGCGAGGTAAGCGATCCGGCATTGGCAAACTGCCTCCGTGTTGAGCGTCACCGACTTCGAAAAAGAGACACTGGCAGAGCCAGTGCCACACGCACGTATCTCTGCGTCTCTGCGTTAAAAAAGGAGTGGCGGCAGCCGACGACTGGCAGGGGGGATACTTGAGGCATACACTGGCATGGAGGCACTTTTGCTAACGCCATGAATTTTTTGCACTTATCACTGCTCGCCGGCTTGGGCGCGATGGCTATCCCCGTCGCTCTCCATTTGCTCAGCCGGCGTCAGCCTAAACTGGTCACCTTTCCGGCGCTGCGTTTCGTCAAGCACACGGTGGTGCGGCAGCGCAGCAGTTGGCAGTTGCGGCATTTTCTATTGCTGCTATTGCGTGTGGCTCTGTTCGGCGCCTTGGCGATCGCTCTCGCCCGACCGCGGGTTCACTCGGCCATGATGAGCACGGCGGTCGGCCTGGGCCTGGTCGTGGCGGCGGCCATCTTCGCCTCGCTGGTAGCTCTCGTCTCAGCCGTGACCCACCGCGGCGTCGGAATTTGGCTCCCGAGCAGCATCCTCGCCGTAGCCCTGTGGCTCGGCGCGGCGGCCTGGACCGGCGTTTCGCTGACCAATGGGCCCGTCGTGCCGAGCTCCGATCAGACCGCTCCGGTGGCAGCAGTGCTGATCATCGATACCGGCCCGAGCCTCGACTACCGTGCCGAAAACGCCAAGCGCTTCGAAGCCGCCAAGGAGATGGCCGCTTGGATCCTCGGCAAGCTGCCGCTCGATAGCCGCGTCGGCGTGCTGACCAGCGCGCCGCTCGGTTCGCTTTCGCTCGACCCGACGACTGCCAAAGGACAGATCGATGTCCTGCAGCCCCAAGCTGCTCGTATCGATCTGGCGGCTCGTCTCCGCACAGCGATCGACTTGGTCCTGGCCAGCGGTATGGAGCGAAAAGAAGTCTACCTCGTAACCGACCTGGTGAGTTCGTCCTGGTCGCAAGCTTCTTCCGATCTGAGCGCCGTGCTGAAAGAGCACTCCAAGGAAGTCTTGGTACAGATCATCGACGTCGGCAGTCCCAAGGCGATCAACTGGCGCTTGGGCGATGTGGACATCGAATCGCAAGTGGTGCCCGAAGGGGGCGAGGCGGTCTTTCATGTGACGGTATCGCGCAGCGAGCAAACCTCCGGCGGCACCGTGAAAGTGGAACTGTTCCAAGAGCAAATCGATCCCAGCTTGCCGATTCTCATCAACGGCCAAATGAAACTGCCGCGCTCCGAGCCGGTCGATTTGCAACTGGTCGATCTGACGCAGGCCAGCGACGCGCAAGTGACTTTGGGCGCACGCGAACTGAAGCCCGGCACGCACAACTTTCAAATCAAGCTGACCGTGTCCGACCCGCTCGAAGCGGACAACATCCGCTACGCCTCCGTCCTTTGCCAGCCGCAGCAGGCAGCGCTCGTCGTGGCTGACGATGCCGACGTGGCCAGGTTCTTGAAACTGGCCCTCAGCCCAAATGTGTCGAGCGATGCAGCCGACTCCGATTCGGGCATGACCGAACAAGTGCGTTATAGCCAGCTTGGGCAAGTGGCTATCGAGCGTTACGGAGTGATCGTGCTCAACGATCCGCCGTCTCTTCCGCCGTCGATCGTCAGCATGCTCGAAGGACACGTCAAACAAGGGGGCGGCCTGTTCATTACGCTCGGGCCGTCGATCGGCCCTCCCGAAGATGCTCAGATCGCTTCGCTCGGCCAATTGCTACCGGGCAAACTTGCCCGCGTCACGCGGCGTGCCCAGAGCGACAACAGTCTGTTTCTCGTTCCGGCTGCGCCGACGCATCCGCTGTTTCACATCTACGGCACGATGGCCGGCGACGTGCCGTGGAACGTCTACCCGATTCACCGCGCTTGGGAAATTGAATCGCTCAAGCCCGATGCTCAAGTCCTGATGACCACCAGCGACCGAGCGCTGCCGGCCTTGATTCTGGAGCCGCGAGGGGAAGGACAGATTTTAACGCTGACGACTCCGCTGCCGCCGAAGAACCAGTCGGGCGAAGTGCCGTGGAATACGCTCACCGCCGGCACCTATCCCTGGCCGGCCTTCGGGCTCTTGCTGGGCGCAGCGCGATTGCTGAGCGGTCAAACGCAGTCGCGATACAATTATGCGGTCGGTGAAACGGTATCGCTGAGCAACGATCCGAAGGTTTACTCGACGCATTACGAACTGTTCGCGCCCAACGGTCAAACTCGCCGCGTGCAGGCGGCCAATGGCATGTTGCTGCTGGGCACGCTCGATCAAGCCGGCACTTATCGCCTTCGCGGTTTGCAGGGGAGCGTTGCCGGTCGCGGCGTAAGTGTGAACACGCCGGCCAGCGATACGGTGCTCGAGCGGCTGGAACCGAAAGACATCGACGGTCTTTTGGGTGCCGGCAATTACCGCTTGGCCCGCGAGCACGAGGACATTGAAAGTAGTGTGGGGCAAGCCCGCTACGGTCGCGAATTGTTTCCGCTGCTGATGGTCTGCGTGGCGGGAATCTTCCTGGCCGAACAAGCGATGTCTAATCGCTTTTACAAACTGCGACTGACACCTGCGAGAGCCGCAGCATGAGCCAGT
>JBQCEI010001212.1:0-9114 GCA_051960375.1 Aureliella sp.
AAGCTGGAGGGCGCGGTTGTCGTTTGGATACGCTCTCGGCAGCGCCCCAAGAAGAAGAGTGGACGGGTAGAGTCGCCTGAAAATTCAACCAGGCGTTTTTGTTTCCGCAGCCTGAAAGGTTGGCAATCGTCTGTGGTACATCAGGCCCTGATGTGATTTCGACCCCGCCCCAGCGGCCAGCCTTTCTCAGCAGCCAGTCACAGCAGGGCCTGCTGTACCACGTACGATTGCCATCCTTCCTGCGCAGCTCATCATTCGACCGCTTGGTCGCGTTCCAGGCAGCCGCTCAGGATGGCAATCGTCTGTGGTACATCAGGCCCTGATGTGAGGCGGTATCACGAACGTCGCGGCTAATAAGGAGGTGCGAGTCTCCGAAAACCGTGGAACAACACGACCGTCAGGAAGAATGCGTTTCTCAGCAAGATGGTGGCCTGATTGGCCCTGGGCGGTTTTCTGCTACCGGGCTCGGCCAGCGCCTGAGCCAGGCCCGAGCTTAGCGACACCATCCACCGGATGTTGCGAGGGAATTCCAAAATTCCCTCGATCCACTCGAGCGGAATTCCCTGTTGGCCGACGCCACTTCCCACGATGCCGCCGACGATCGCGGCGGTCGTGTCCGCATCGCCTCCGCATTCGATCGCTGCGGTGACCGCTCGCCGAAAGTCTCGCGGAGAGGAGAGCCAAGCGTGAATCGCCACGGGAACGGTATGGTAGGTATAGCCCGTCACTCCCCGCCCCAGTCCCAGCGCAATCGCAAACTGACTTGTCGATTCTCCCGACCTCGTGCTTTCGATGCCGCGTCTGAGCAACGCAACCAGCTCCAGTCCCTCCTCGGGGACCGAACGCGAAACAAGACTCAGCCAACGCTCCGCATCCACCTCTCGATTGAGCCTCGCTTCACGAGCCGCTAGGGCTACAGCGATTGCTCCGAACTCAGCTTTCGGATCGGTGTGCGTGACTCGCGACGATGCCCGCACGAGACCTGCCAGTTGCGGCAAATCATCGATGGCTGCTCCGAGAATGGCGGCTCGCATGGCCGGTCCATTGCCTGCGGAGTAAACACCTGAATGAGAAGGATTGGCACCGAGCCACAGCTTGATGCAGCTGCGAGCGGTCGCTTTGCCAACGCCCGCAGGTAAGGCTAGGATCCACCAGCGCAGTCGCTTGGCGAAGCTCCTCGCGAATGCATCTGCCTCCATGCCCGACTCGATCAACGCTTGAGCAACCATACAGGTGTGCTCGGTGTCGTCGGAGACCATCCCACGCCCGAGAAAAAACCGGTATCGGTCGGGAGCGCCAAGCAGGCGCTTAGCGCGATCGGGATTGATCCCTTCGTAAGGCAAACCGAGCGCATCGCCAACAGCGGTCCCCAGGATGCAGCCCGCGATCGCATGCTCGTTCACCACTGGACCACCTGCACGCCCGCTTGGTTTAAGGACAGCAACTTATGGAGTCAATCCGGGCAGTCCGAGGCTTTGGCCGAACGAAGCTGCAAATCGCTTTTGGTCGATGGCATACGCGATCTCGAGCGCCTCGTCGGTATTTCGGCCTAGCTTCATGAGATTCAGCATTTGTCCAAACCCGCCTGGGCTGAGCTTGTACAGATGAGCGACTAGGAACTTGCAAACCAGTTGTCGCTCTCCTGGCAAATTCTCGGCGTTCATGATGCCGTTGAGCGAGCCCGATTTGAGCTCATCGAACACCACTCGCCGCTCCGCGGCCAGATCCGAGATGCGCGGCACCAATACATCGGAGCAGTGTTGCTGTAGCCCCACCCGCACCCAAGCTGGCAGTACCACATTCGAATAACTGTAATGGCTGTAAGCCCCCGACAGCCCCCAAGCGGCCTGCCAAATCATGTGCCGAGGCGAGGTCTCGTCTTCGGCCGTGATGATCGGATGCTCCTCGGCAATTTGAAAGAACGCACGGATGGTGCCGTAGCTCTTGTAACCGACTACCTCGGACTGAAACTTGCCAAGGTTCTCGCGCATGAGGAAGGCCGCGACGATCGGCTTGCCAGGCAACACCAGGTCCTTTTCACGAAACCCGAAGATCGCGTTGAGCTTCGGAATGAGCTGGTCGAGCGTTCGCATCAGACTTGGACGCTGCGGCGCCGGATAATCGGTGATCACGATGACGTGTGTTCCTTCTTCGGCGACAACTCCCGTGCTTGCTCCGAGAGTGCGAGCGGCGCTGGCGGCGAAGGTCATCGAGGAGCGAGTGAGCCGCTCGTACTCAGCTTCGTCATACGTTGAGTTCCGCTTGCGTCCCAGGCTTGTCAATCGCTCGTCGGCAGCGGCATCGGCCTGGGCCAAGTCGACCAAGAACGTTTGTCCGCTCGGGTAATAGGGCTGAAGCGCCATCGCTCGACCGTCGATTTGCAAACTGGCAATCAAGTTCGCTTTGACTTTCCGCGAGCGTCCTCGGCTGGCCACTTCGACAATCTGAACATCCTTCCCGCCCGCCTTCGCAGGTAGCAGCGACACCAGTTCCCCTTCCAGCGCCGCGCCTCGAAACTGCTGAATGCGAATCGGCTTACCCACCAAAGCCTGCGTGTCGTTCACCAGGCCATCGATGTCCTGGGCGACGGACCGATTCACCGGGGATCCCCAGGCGCACCACATCAACAGTAAAACGCTGAGCGCGGTTTGCCGAACACGCTGACGCATCGGTGGAACTACTTTCACTTCTGAATCCTCTTCCAGGAGCTTCATCATTTGCGAACAGGCCGTTATATCGATTTCCATGAAGAAAAAGATATCCTCATTCATTATGAAAATCTACTGATGCGATATGGTCAGAAGACACCTCTAATCCTGCTTGCCCAATTGAGTAAAATGCGGATCACACAACAGTACCGCTAGATTCCTGATCGCTAGTCGAGTACACCCAATGCGCACGACGACGAGATTCTGGCTGCTCCTGGTAACGGTCGCGGGGCTCGCCGTTCCGGTCTTTCAAACGTTTCCGCCGAGCTGGGGAATTGCGGCGGTGGTGGTCGGCATCTTTTGGGCGCTCGTTCTCGGGTCGGAGCTGCGCTGGCATGGGATGGCAACGGCTTGGTGCGCGTGGGCTGCCGGAACGGGAATCAGTTTCGCGAGCTCTCTGCTGCTTGCCACGCGCCGTGAGACATTCGTCTCTGCGCTCATTCGAGCCACCGGCGAGACCATCGAGATGGCAAGCGTTCTAGGATTGCTCTTGCTCATCTCATGGGCGATCTATCGGCGGTTCCTCCCTAACGAAGTGCCAAGGCTCGACGACGATCACAGCGCCGGCAAGTAGCAATCGGTGCCGTTCTTGCCAAACCGTCGCTTGGGCGAGCGCATCGGCCTGCCTTACGCAGCATACCCGCCCGCGTTGCCGAATCGAAGCGCCATCAAGTCGTCGTGCTCAATGAAGATCGAAAGGTCGCCGCCGTCGCACCAGTTCCATCCCGGGCTGGCGATCGAGGAGAAGCATATCAGATTGCGGTCCGTCGGCGAGCGAGCCACGTGGTCGGTGCTCGAGTGGCGAAGGTCTCCTAGCAGATGGCCGTCAAATGTTCCCAACGAATTCCGCAAAGTCCCGAAGTCGACGTCGTGATCAGACCAGGAGCGACTAAGACTCTGCTGATCTACTTCGCTGATCACCACATCTCCCTCGGGCAAGTCCCAGCTCTCCATGAAGATGAGCCGACATGACTGATATTGACCGAATTCAGGAGCCATCGGTGGATCTCGGAATGCGAGAACCTCCGAGCCGGCAGTATAGACGACTCGAAAATCACAATCATCGTAGTTGCCACCAACGTGCTCATTGAGAGCGAAGAAGGATAGCCAGCCATCGCTGGGAAGGAAGCGAGCTACCTGCGTCGTTTGAATTTCCGACAGAGCTATCTGAGCGATGAACGTGAGCGGTCCCTTGGTGCACGTCGGCCACTCAGTCCCGGCCGGAAGCGCAGCCCGACCGCCAAATCGGCTTCCATCGACCGGCAACTGGTCGATTCCGACCGCCTCAGCCGTGATTCCAAGTCGAGGATTCGCATACTTGAACACGAGGTCGCGAAGCGCCCAGGAATGAGCATTTCTTGCAACCATTTCGAACAGAGGAACGCCGAGCATATTCAACCAAGCTTCCGGATAGCCGCTCTTAAGTCTCCAGAACCAGAACTCAGGTGGCTTGTCACTCGAAGCGTCGCAGATTTCCGCCACGGCGTGGGAAAGAACTTCAACGAGCGATTCGAGCTTATCGCCTCTCTCGCGAAGCCACTCCAAATAGTTTGCTCGCGGCGTCGGATCGAGCGGCGCATCGACGATCGCACCAAGAAGATCGCGCTCCTCAATCGTTCTTGCAGACGATCGAACAATGCTGCGGCAGTAGTCGGGAGTAGTTGTCATGATGCCCCCAGTCAGGCTTCAGGCTTCAGGCTTCAGATCGCGTCGCTGAATTGTAAGGAACTGCATTCGACTGTGCGGCGGTCGCGGACCGGGTCGACGCCTAGCGGGAGCATACTTCGACTTCCCTGAAGCCTGAAGCCTGTACCGCTTCATGCGCCGGAGGATACCGACGCCGGCGGCCCGAATCGATCATTGCGAATCTGCAATGTGACGATCCTGTTAGCCAGCCCGGATCGGATCGACAATCGGCCCTCCGCTATGTAAAGTCTTGCACACAAACCCTTCTCTCGGTGCATGGCCGGTCGATTAATGTGATGCGGCCGATGGCGTAAGGGACTGGAACGTTCCGCCGCAGCATCTCGTCAATTACGAAGAACGACTTTTCAATGTGCCTGTAGTTGCGGACGAGGCACGCAGTTGCATTTTTAGGTTAAAAGGGTAGCTCTGTATGCTCAAAGCGATCGGTCCACGTCGAGCGTTCACGCTCGTCGAGTTGCTTGTGGTTATCGCCATCATCGGCATTCTCGTCGGTCTGTTACTGCCGGCCGTTCAGGCTGCCCGCGAGGCCGCGCGACGGATGCAATGCTCCAACAACTTAAAGCAGATCGGGCTGGCGTTACAGAATTATCATTCGGCCTATTCCGCGTTGCCGGCCGGTAGCAATGGTCTTCCGAACGCTGCGGGCAACAATTTCAACGGCCATGGCTGGACCTGGCATGCCAGCATCCTTCCTTACATCGAACAATCGACGCTCTACGAAGCGGTCCAAGGTCCCGACGGCATGGGCAATGAACTTGGAGATCAAAACAGCGGCAAGCCATTGGTCGTCCGCCAAACGACCTTGCCGTTTTTCTGGTGTCCATCGCAGCCGGATGTTCGCGCTGGCAGTCAGAAGAACGGCTACCAGACTTGCAACTACAACGGCAACATGGGGACTCGGATCGGCAATGGCAACGACAACTGCATTTGCACAGGCATCGCCACGCTCAACGACATGATGACCAAACCGTGGGGTTGCATGAATGGCAACGGCATCTTCTATGTCCGCAGCCGCACCAAGTTCGGCGACGTGCTGGACGGCTTGTCCAACACCATTTTCGTAAGCGAGGTTCCTGACTCGGGCGGCGATGCCATTGGAGGATTCAGTGGCGGTTGCGATCGTCGCGTCATGTTCTCCACCGGCGCGGACGCTAATCCGCCAAACGAAATGACCGAATATTTAATTGCTGCTGAAGGCAACGATCCGATCAATGGTGGGTCCGAAGAAGCGTCCGGCAGCTGGCATACGGGCGGGGCCTTTTTCAGTATGGGTGATGGCAGCGTCCAGTTCTTGTCCGAGAACATGGATATGAAGATCTACCAAGCAATCAGCACGCGTGCCCAAGGCGAAGTTGCCAACTTTGCTCAATAATTCCAAGAGCCGTTCCGTAAGAAGTATCATAGTGAGTTATCAAGTGATTGGGAATCGATTTAGTTACATGCTGATTGTGGTCGGCATTTTGATGCTCTCTCAGCCCGGATGTGGTGGCTCTAGCGATCAGCCCCAACTCGGGCAGGTGACAGGAACCGTTAAGCTGGACGGAAAGCCCCTGAGCGGAATCGCCGTCGTCTTTCAACCCGAAGGTGGCCGACCGGCTCGAGGCAGGACCGATGCCGAGGGCAAGTACGAGCTGACCTACATTCGCCAAACGAAAGGGACCAAGGTCGGTCCTAATCGCGTCGAGATTGCGCCGAGCGAAGAGGGAGAGGCAGAGGAAGAAGAAGAGGCAGCTGCCAACGCAGGTGAGGAGACCGCTCCTCCGCCAAAGCGGCCTCAATCGAAGAAGCCGAAGGTTCCGGCTCGCTATAACGTGCAGAGCGAACTGAAGGTAAACGTTAAACCGGGTCAGAACACGTTCGACTTCGACCTTCAGTCGTAGCCGGCTGCTTCGTTGGCGCCAGCAGCATCGCTTTTCTTCACTCCCCGTCGCCGCGCTTCGAGGAGAGGCGCGCCGGGGGGTTAGGGGGCCGAAGCAGCACTGCTATCGACAACCAGTCATCCTGGTTCCGTCCCGGCCCACGACGTTAGTTTGCATGGATAGAACTCCGCCGAGCCGCGGCAGCGGCGTCCTGCAATAGCCTTGGGTGCCAACCCAAGGTACCGCGTGTCGCAACCTCCCTTCTTCCATCTTTCAGCCCCGGCGGTCCTGCAAGCGGCGACCTCTTCGCTCCGTTGCTAACACGCAAGCGGTCGCGCCCCGAGGTCTCCATTTTCTTGAAGCGAATGATAGATATTTGAATCTGCCTGCGATACAATGCGGGCTCTTCAGTCTGCTTTTCGCGAGCTTGGTGCACTGAGACTATGGATGCCCAGTCTGGCAGCGAGCCAAATCTGCGGCAGATTAGTTAAAGAAAGGCATCATGACTTACCATGTTTCGCTTTTCGAACACAGGTAGAAGTAAAAATGATATTGCACTTGCTCGTCGGCGGTCTTGTTACGAGCTTGACTTTCATGTTTGTGGCGTCTCCGATGATAAAAACCTCGAAGGACGGCGCAATCGTCGTAGCGATTATTGGCGTTGTTGCAGCAGTAATTGGTCTCGGAATTGGCGCAATTGCGCATACAGTTAAGAAAAAGGCTGAAGCGGGCAGCCGCCCCGCAGGTTGGATCTATGCAGGCTTCCTGGGTCTCCTGATCGGAGCCATTTTGAGCTTGCCAGTTTCTGCGCTCTTCCCAGCCGTTAGCACCAGCGACGCAATTCTGCTACGTGCGTTCATGGCCTTTCTCTTTTCCGCCGTTTGTGCAAGCGGCGCCTTTGCGTTCAGCACGGTAACGTCTCAGTTGAGAGAGCGCAAGACTCCTGCATAGTCCTGAGGCCAGAAACACCGCTCGCCCCGACGATTGTCCACACAGGCAAAGCCCGCCCAGCCGCGGCAAAGGGCGTCCCGCGCTAGCCTTAAGCGCCAACCCAATGCCCGGCGTCGCAACCTTGCCTGCGCAGCTAACCCACAGCCACGTAGTCAATAGTCCCGGAAGGGTCCGCGCGGCTCAGCCTGATCCATCGCCAGTCTCCACGCCGCGAATCGTTGTCGCATCTGCTCCAGCTGAGCCGGGTTGGCTGTCGACAAGTCGTTCGATTCGCCCGGGTCGTTGGCCAGGTCATACAGCCCGCTTCCTTTGGCCGACTCGAGCCACTTCCAGTTGCCCACGCGGGCGGCTTTATCCGAACGGCGCTGCCAAAACATTTCTGACCGCGGCGACTTAGACGTTCCCCTTAGCACCGGCAACATATCAAAACCGTCCAGCTCTAAGTTCGCCGGCGCTTCGGCCCCAGCGACGTGAGCAATCGTAGGCAGGATTTCGAGCGCGGTAAGAAACTCGTCGTTCACCGTGCCGGCAGGTAGCACAGCTGGCCAACGCGCGAGGAAAGGCACCCGCAGTCCGCCTTCCCACATGGTCGACTTTTGGCCGCGCAACGGAAGATTGCCACCGTTACCCGAACCGCCGTTGTCCGACATGAACAAAACGAGCGTATTCTGCGACTGCCCCGACTCTTCGAGCCAGTCAAGCACACGACCGATCGATCGATCCATGCAGGCCAGCGCCGCATAGTATGCAGCCAGCTTCTTCGGCACGCCGCGATCGAGTTGCCGTTCGAGCTCTTCTGCCGGTGCTTGAACGCCGACTTTCTTCGAGTCGCCCGCTACGTCGCTTGCATAGCTCGATGCGCTGTGCGGGGCATTGAAGCATAACATCAAGAACCAGGGGTCAGCTGACTGGCGTTTTAAGAAGCCGAGCGCCTCGCGTTCGAACACGTCGGTGATGTACGTACCGCGGTCGCTCTGCGTGCGATCGTTGTTCCTGAAGATTGAGTGGATGCCGTAACGCTAGTTCGTGTAGTAATCGATTACGTTGTTGCCATGTCCGTAGAAGAAGTCGAACCCGCGCTGCAAGGGCAGATACCGTTTGGCTTGTCCCATGTCCCACTTGCCGACGATGCCCGTACGATAGCCGGCCGGCTTGATGATGTCGGCAATCGTTTTTTCGCGCACGTCGAGGCCGAGGGTCATCTCGGGAGATACCGCATATTCGTCCGCAGTGAAGCGATGGCCGTAATTGACTAAGTCATTGCGAATCATGTCGTAAAGACCGTTGCGCTGTGGATAGCGGCCGGTCAGAACGCTGCCGCGCGACGGCGTGCATGCTGGCCAAGCGGCATAGAAATTTGTCGCTCGCACTCCCTCGGCTGCCAGTCGGTCAAGATTGGGAGTTTCGACCGGCTTGAGCTGCATGCACCCCAGATCAGGCCAGCCCTGGTCGTCGCTAATGATCAGCAGCACGTTGGGCCGCTCAGCAGCCCGCGACCCGGCACTAGCCGAAAGCCACCACAAAATCGCGCAGCAGATCCAAGCGCTCGGCCTGCAAAATCTCTCAGCCAACATCACTATCCCCTTCGGGTTGTATTCGCAAAGTTGCAACAGCCGCGGCAGCGGCGTCCTGCGCTAGCCTTGGGTGCCAACCCACGGTACCCGGGCGTCGCAACATCTTTCAATCGCACCTGGGGTTGGCACCCCAGGCTATCACAGGACGCCGCTAACGCGGCTACTATCGGGGTTAGCCGCGGCCAAACACGTCGAGCAAGAAATCCCGGCACGTCGCGTATAGCGGCCGTACAAGCGGTAACACAGCATCGCGACACCGGCACACCTGCGGGTCAAGCGTCTCATGATCCATCCACACGACGGGACATTCACCAT
>JBQCEI010001213.1:0-3644 GCA_051960375.1 Aureliella sp.
GACACTGCAAATACGCCGCCAAGCACGAGCAGCGCAACCGCGATAGACACCCCGTTCCTCGGCACATAGGCGGCGATGGCCGACAGAACCGCGAAGCTGCACAGTGTGAGCGAGGGCAGTAGCACAAAATGAGTCACGGCGGAGAACACCGCATACGGCACAACGAAGCCAACAGCTCCCGCGAGCGCAATCTTCAAAAGCTTCTGACGCATCTTTTCTCCACCCTTCGCGCCTTCACCTCTTCGCGTGAGACAATTCCCATGTTGCTCACGCGAAGGCGCGAAGAGGGCGTCGCTTTTTTCGAGTGCTACTTTTCGCCACAAAAAGATAAGATCGGCGCATCTCAGCTGCCTGTGCAAGTTTCCAGCCAGCTCGCAATGATAAATCGGCTGAGGGTCTGATTTTGATCGTACCAAACGAGCTGGTCGTTCTCCTCCCAGTTACCGCAATAGATCTGTGGATCGTCTTGGCAAGCATCTTCGGTCTTGAACGCCCAGTGCCCGACATTCTGGTTCTCGTCCATGAAGATTGTATACGTCTGCTCGGTGCGCAATTCATTGGGCGCCAGCAAGCGGTCGTAATTGGAATTCATCCAGTGCCGCCCGGCCACGCGGTAGTAGTCGCGAAGCGCCAGCGGGATGCTCCGTCCCGCCAGCAGTCGATCGATCTCTCGCTCGGCCATGCCGTCGGATTCGGCCAGCGGCTGCGACAGCGTTTCGGCGAACTGCTTTTTGTACCAGTCTTGGAACGACATCGTGTGCCTGCGCGTTGTGAGTAGAATGCCACTGCGGACCGCGCCACCTACCGCGACGTCGGCTCTTTTTGTGGCGCTGCCACGTTAGGACGCCCACTAGCGGCTTCCTGCAGTTTCGAAATCGCATCCGGATTCCACAGAGAGCAGCTATCCGTCGAGGCGATGCTCGGGAAAGTTCGTTTGAGCATATCGCGAATCTCGCCGGCGACGGGATCAAAGAATCCTCCCTTGCGCTTGTTTGCCGCGCGCAGTTCCCACTCTTCGCACGCCATTCCCATCAGTAATTCCGCGTTGCCCGCGCGCGATTGGAGGCTGATGATTGCAGTGCCCTTGGGTAGACATTGCTTGCGCGCGAAGAACCATGAATCGACGTCGAGCAACAACCGAGCAAGAAGCGCGGTGTCTTCACTCGACAGTTCAGCCCGATCCGAAATTGCTCGCGGGTCGCTCGATAGATCGTCGGGATCCACCAAGACACACGAGGCGCTAGTCACCGATCGAAGTATCGAAATCAGCTCGGGGTCAAGTATGTCCTTAATTGATTCGCGACGCATGATCGGTTATCTCCTTGATCTGTGACAGAGCACTCATGGTCGGGGATCGCTACCGCCGCGCGAGTGCTTACTTGCCTTCGATGGGCGGACCGAATGTTTCGTCAACCGGTTTCCGTTTAGCAACGAAATCGTCTCGATAGGCGCGCAATTCTACTAACTCTTTTTCCCATTGCTCCACCGAGACGCGAGCAGGAGGAGGCTGTTGCAGAAGCCAATCCAGAGCGGCCACTTGCATTTCGAATAAGTCCTTTCCTTTCGAACGAGCGTACCACTCTTCGATTGGAATTTCGCGCCAGACCGCGATATCACGGTCATCGATCACGGCGGGGTTTCGCGGCAAGATCTTTCGCTGAATGATCGAACGGCAGGCGTCCCCGACAGTCCGATTCTCGAAGACGCCGCTGCTGGGATGCTCTTGAGGATAGGAGAACCTCCGATCGCCGATACTTTGCACCAAGAGCGGCAGTGCAACGATGAAGTGTTGCGTGAGCTTTTTATATGCCGCCTCGACCGGCTCGAGCCTTGCCTTTTCCTCGGCGGTCAGTCGATCAGCCGGGGACTCGAAACGGCGGACCGGGCTTGTGTTGGCAAGCTCGCCAATCCACTGGCGAATCTGAGCTTCGTCCGGCGGTTGTGCTTGAGCCACACTTGCGCATTGAGCACTGAGAAATATCGACGTCGCGAGCAAGTAAGCAACGCGCCGTAGCATCGTTTGACTCCAGGGCATAACGCTGATGATAAGTAGGGTGGCAGAACTCATCGGTGGTACGTCGGTTGGCCGGACGGCGGTTAACTTGTGCGCGTCGTCAATGAGTCAAAACCATTGAAACACAGAGGCACAGAGGGGGAATCTCCGTTCCAGTAGGCGAACCGACCATCTTCAAGCTGCGCACAGCGATAACGTTCTTCGCCCTCAGTGGGCTCGTCAATTCCGTACTCCGGTATCGGAGGTGACCAAGAGGTTTCAATGTAGTGGTCGCCGTCGATTCTCCAAGTGTTCGCAGTGGGACCGCGATAAGCGATCGGCATATTGAACGTGCCGTCCGCGCGAAACTCATAGTCGAACGGTTCGGTGTGCCCATAGTCGATCGAGCTGGTCCATTTGCCGACGAGAAACTGAGGGTCGACCTCGTCGAGCAACTTGCTGCCCGCGCGCTGCTCGACCCATTTTCGGACCTCGGCGACGTACTGGGGATCCGATTCTTTGTGATCAACGGGACGGAAGTTCTTCATGGGATGTATTGAATAGTGCTAGTCTCGCTCGCCGCGATTCAGGCTGCTTCGGGAGAGAGGTCTTGCGTGATGGTTCTTATTGGCAGCATCGGGGCTATTAGGGCCAAAGGCCCAACATCCCTTAGCCCAGCCCGACGGGCTGGGATGCCGCGGAAGCAACCCCAGCCCGCTGGGCTGGGCTAAGGAATCGCGGACCTTTGGTCCTTAAGACGCTGATTGCTTCAGTCAACTACCGTCAACCAGCGTCAAACTTATAAGGGGTATAACAAGGTTTGGCTTCCCATCACGTTAGCGCTTTGCTTCGGTGGGTTCGTCGGTTGCTTTGTAAATCGGGATTTCCATCGGGACCAGTTTCTCTGCGCGGATCTCGATGTCATGCCACAGTGTCTCGGCCGAGCATGGCTGGCCGTTCGTGACCGATTCGAAGCGGAAAAGACCGATCGGCTCGGTTCCGAAGTTTGTCTGGGCAAGTTCCCGAAAGTCGGGAGCGTCTTCCTCAGCAACGAGCAAGCGCAGCAGTTCTCCCGTGCGGCGGAATCTGAACTTGCCGCGCCTCGCTACTGTCGGAAACGATCGCGCCATGGGCTTACGGCCCGCCTCGTCGCGGACCGCCCAGTACAGAAAATAGCCTTGCTGGCCCTTATCGGTCACTCCGCGCAAGATCGAAGCCGCGTTGAGCGTTCGCTGGGCCAAGATATAGATCTGGCCGCCGACGGGCGTCGACGCCTTGGGTGTGTCGGCGGCTATCAGTTCGTAGCTGGCTGTGATTTCAAAGTCGCCGTGAATTGTAAACGCCGGCGCCACACCCAAGTTCGGTCTCTCTTTGCCTTGCTGAGCCGGAATGTTGATTCGCAGGCCGCTCGGTTCTGGCCTGAGCATTTGCCAGCTGTAGAGGCTCAGATTGCCGACCGGAACCAATCGCTCGCGGTCGAACCTTGCGCCGCGAAAATCGAATTGCCACTCCGCATGGTCACCAGCGTCCGCGGGCTCGGTCGGATTATCAGCTTGGGTCTCCTGCGTCGGCGGGGCCCCCGCCCCACCCCATAAAGCGCCCCCCGGCCCGCCCCCCCGAACAACCATACAGAGCCAGAGCGTCATCAAAA
>JBQCEI010001214.1:0-10443 GCA_051960375.1 Aureliella sp.
GTAATCGAGCAGCGCGTCGACTTCAGCTTTGAGCTCGGTCGGATTGGCGATGTGCTGCTGCTCGCGGTCGGCGTTGCCCTGCACCAGCCAGCGCGTCAGCTGCACCAGGCGAATGCGCTCCAGAGCGCCGCTGGCGCGAGCGACCGGCAGCGGCACTTCGCGCCAGCCGGCGTACGAACGCTGCTCAAGAAACTCATTCTGTCCGCTATAAATGACGATCAGGTCAGGGTCGTAGTTGAGCACTTCCTCGAGGATCGCTTTGACGCGGTAGCTGGCGTACGACAGGCCGCCGCAGTTGATCACTTCGACGGTCCGTCCAGAAGCGGCCTGCAGATCGATCCCCATCCAAGCCGGAAAGGCGGTCGGCGTGCTGTACGGCTCCCCCTGAGTCGTCGATCCACCGAGAGCAAAAATGCGAAACGTTCCCGGCGGCTTTTCGGCGGGGAAACTGGCGGGCTTGAACAGGTTGAGCCGCTCGGGTCCGATGCTGTAAGTGCGACCGTCGGCGCTGAGCGTAAACAAGGGCCGCAAGTGATGCAGATCGACCAGCGGATCAACCGCCGGCGACTGCGGCGGAAACCCAGCCACGCGGAGCGCGATCTCGGCCAACAAGAACGGCAGGCAGCCCAGGGCTACGGCCAGGAGTCTCAAGAGCCAGCGGCGGCGGTTTTTTGGGATCACAGGCGAAGTCCTCGCAGGCCCGTTTTTACCGCGGAGACGCAGAGAGCGCGGAGAGGGGGAAAGTCAGTTTAGTTTAACGATGTGCATGCGTTTCTTGCAGCAACGTCGACTAGTATAAAATCCTTCTGTCGACAGAGTTCGGGGTCACTATCGGCCGCCCTTCGCGAGGCGGCCTTTGCGTT
This sequence comes from Aureliella sp., assembly GCA_051960375.1. Classification (GTDB taxonomy): domain Bacteria; phylum Planctomycetota; class Planctomycetia; order Pirellulales; family Pirellulaceae; genus Aureliella. Next base: position 864 of record JBQCEI010001214.1, read on the forward strand.
GGAGTCGCTGATATGCAGGTTTTGGTTACGGGTTCGAGCGGTCTGATCGGTTCGGCAGCCGTGAGGCACAGGGACGCGCTGGGGGCCGATGTCGTCGGCATCGATAACAACATGCGCGAGACCTTCTTCGGACCGCAGGGGAGCACGCACTGGAACCTCGAGCGCCTGCAGCGCGAGACGCGGCGCTTCACGCACAAGTCGATCGACATCTGCAACCGCGAAGCGATCGGCGAGCTGTTTCAGAACCATGCGTTCGCCCTGGTGATCCACTGCGCCGCTCAGCCCTCGCATGACAAGGCCAAGGAGATTCCGTATCTCGACTTCGACGTCAACGCCGGCGGTACGATGAATCTGCTCGAAGCGACGCGCCGCTACGCCAGCGATGCCGTCTTCTGCCACATGAGCACCAACAAAGTTTACGGCGACGCGCCCAACGAAGTGCCGCTCGTGGAACTCGAGACCCGCTGGGAATACGCGCGGCCAGAGGATTGGAACGGCATCAGCGAAGAGTGCCGCATCGATCGCACCACGCACTCGCTGTTCGGCGCGTCGAAGACCGCCGGCGACATCATCGCTCAGGAGTACGGCCGTTACTTCGGCATGAAAGTCGGCGTCTTCCGCGGCGGCTGCTTGACCGGCGCGTCCCACTCGGGCGTCGAACTGCACGGATTCCTTTCGTACCTGGTCCACGTGGCCGTGCATAACAAGCCGTACACGATCTTCGGCTACAACGGCAAACAGGTCCGCGACCAGATCGAGAGCACCGACGTGGTGCGGGCCTTCGAAGCCTTTGCCGATAACCCGCGCTGCGGCGAAGTCTACAACCTCGGCGGCGGCCGCGAGAATGCCGCCAGCGTGCTCGAGTGCATCGCGCTGATCGAAGAACTGAGCGGCCACCGCGTCCGCTATACGCTCAGCGATACCAACCGAGTCGGCGATCACATCTGCTACATCAGCGACCTCAGCAAACTGAAGAGCCACTTTCCGCAGTGGAGCCTGCGCATGAACCTCCGCGAGATCATCGGCACGATGATCGAGATGGAGGAGTCGAAGGCGAAGGTGGTGAGCTAGGAAGAAGTTTTACCGCGGAGGGCGCGGAGAGAGCGGAGGCAAAACCTAGAGTTCCAGCGAGTCGAGTTCGTCGATCAGTTTGTCGAGGTCGTCGCTCGGTTTCTTCTCGGTATCCAGCCGCGCGGCCAACTCTTCGGTGATGCCGACCGCTTGTCGGCCGGCCAGAATCAATTGTTCGTCGCGCTCGCGAGCGGCTACCTCGAGCGCATCGGCACCGTCTTCCGGCGCGCCGAAGAGTTTGGAAAGGTCGATCTTCAGTCCGCCGGCATCCATCGGCGCGCCGGCGATCGCGGGCGTTTTGTGCTGCGGAAAGATGATCGCGTTCTGCGGGCACACGCGGCTGCACGCCGGACAGCCCTTGCGGCAATTGTCGGGTTGTTCGACCAGGATCGTCTCGACGCTGTCGATGCCGTACACGCCGAACAAACAAAAGTCGATGCACTCCATGCAGTTGGTGCAGCGGCTGAAATCGATCACCGGATACCAACGCCGCGCCGGATGCTCGGCGATCGTCTGCAAGCCCGCGGTGCCATGCAGCGTCGGCTCGCTTGCGATGCCCGCCGCAGCCGGGGCCGGCGTGCGACCCACGTAAGTATCGTTGGCCGGCGCGCTAAACGAAGTCTCGCTCGCCAGCTCCGGGTTGCCGGCCAACCAGTTGCCTGCGGTAGTCAGTTCCGCGATACGACCGATCTCGTTGATGTAGTCGCTCGACTGGGTGCTGGTGCGCAGGTCGATGCAATAGATTGGGCGCTCGGGCCGCGGCTGCGCGTGGATCACGCGCTCATCGTCCGCTCCGTTTTCGCTGCTGGCCTCGGCCTCGCTCGAGTCGTCATCTTCGTCGTCGCTGTTGGAAGTCAGCAGCACCTGGCCGACTTGACCGCGGACGCCGTGGCGGTCGAGCACCCAGTGCGTGGCGCGGTCGTAGAGCCAAGCGCAGACGATCATCGGTCCCGATTCCGCTCGCAAACGTTGGTAGGTTTCGCCATCGCGGGCCAAGTCGTACAAGTGTGGTACGACTAGCGCGACCACGCCCGGCATGGCCGCGGCGGCCTCGGCGATTTCGGTTTCGAGCTGCCGCTTTTCGGGATTTCGACTCTGTCCCTGCGAGACGACAACGGTCAATCGAGCCTCACGCATTTACTTGCCCTTTGATGGTCCGCTGAGCGACTTCCCACGCAGCTTCGAGATGCTCGATGTATTTTTCAGGAACGAGCAACTCGTCGCCGCTGGCCGCCAGTTCGAATAGCCAACCGGCGCCGTACTTATCGAGGTTGATCGCGGTTGGATCGTCGACGAGTTCTTCGTTGACGCTGATCACGCTCCCGGCCAGCGGCGTATACAAGCCGCTTTCCGCTTTCTTGCTTTCGATCGAACCGATCTCCTGCTTGCTCTTCAGCGGCATCCCAGGCTCGATGGTCAGATCGAGAAAGTAGACGTCTTGCAGCAAGCGGACCGCATAGGCGCTCAGCCCGAAGCGGAAGCTCTCCGGCCCGGTCGCGAAAGCCCACATATGGTTCTTGGCGTACAAGCGGTCGGTCGGAAAGGTGGCTTCGAAATTCCCCATCATGAACACCAAGTCGGCGCTCATGTATAGCGAACTCCCTGATGCTCCGGCTCGAAGAAGGCCGGCAGCATCGCATCGACGCGGAGCAGGCCGTCAGTGGTCAATTCGATGCGATTGCCATCGCGGCGCACCAGCCCTTCGTCGACATAGTTCTGCCACACGTCGCTGTAGTGATCCCACACGTCGACGCCGAACTTCTGTTCGAAGTATGGCAGCTCGACGTAGCCGCGTTTGAGCAACAGGATCAGCTCGCGGACCATCGCTTGATGCTGCGTCGGGCGATAGGCGCGGCCCAGTGGCAAGCGACCCGCTTCCAGTTCGCCGATGTACTGCGGCCACTCGGGAAGGTTCTGATAGTGCACACCCGAGATGTGCCCGAACGACGCGATGCCGGTTGCCAGCAGATCGGAACCTTTCCACAAATTGTCGCGATAGCTGAAGCTGATCTTGGTCGGGTCCTTGATCATCGTGTACGCGCTACTTTGCGAGTAGCCCGCCGCGGCGAACGTCTCGAAGGCGTACTGGACCCAGTCGCGTTTGGTCTGCCAATCGGCCACCGGCGACTGTTGATGCTCTTTGAGAATGCCTTGCGAATAAACGGTGTTGAACGGCAGCTCCATCTGATAGATCGTGATGCTCTCGGGCGAGAGATCGAGCGTGCGCTGGACGTTCTCTTTCCAGTTGTCCCAAGTCTCGCCGACCATGCCGGCGATCAAGTCGATGTTGACGTTTGGGAATTGTTCGCGTTGGATCCATTCCCAAGCCCGATACACTTCCTTCGATAGGTGAGCGCGGCCGTTCTCTTCCAGGAGCGCATCGCTGAAGTTCTCCACTCCCAGGCTCAGCCGCGTCACGCCCATCTCGCGCAGCGTCGACACTTTGGTTTCGCTCAGCGTGCCCGGCTCGCACTCGAAGGTGACTTCTTCCGCTTTGTCCCAGTTGATGTTCGCTCGCAGGCGATCGACCAGGCTGGTCAGCTGTTTAGGCGACAGAAAGCTCGGCGTGCCGCCGCCGAAGTAGACGAAGCGAAAGGGCCGCGAGCCCATCACCGGCAGCGCGGCCACCAGTTCGATTTCGCGGCAAAGAGCCTGCACGTAGCGTTCGATCTCCTCGGCATTCACACCGGTGAAGACTTTGAAGTAGCAAAACTTGCAACGCTTGCGGCAGAACGGAATGTGCAGGTAGAGCCCCAGCGGCACGCCGGCTCGCGGCGGTTCGTTCATCGCCTTGACGACTTCCGGTAGCAGTTCCTTTTTCCACTGGGAAAAGGGAGGATAGTTGGAGATGAAGTAGCTACCTACGTCGGTCTTGGTCGCTTCAGTACTCATCGCTCGAATTCGTGTCCTCTTTTTCGCGAGTCGCTACGGCGGTCAACGCTGTAGTCTACCACGTGGGGCTTTCGCTTGCACCGTATTCAATCGGCTGCAGATGGGTAAAATGGGCCCCCGCCCTATGCTGTTTTTTTAACCGCGGAGACGCAGAGAGCGCAGAGCTGCGTCCTCCGCGCTCTCCGCGTCTCCGCGGTTAAATCAGCTTGTCTACTTGCCGTACAGGACCGCTTTGCTGATGAAACTTCCCTGGGATCCCGAGATCGATACGCCAGCGACGATTGCAATTATTGGTGGCGGTGCGATGGGTATCGAAGCGGCGCTCTATGCTCGCTTTCTAGGCTACTACGTGCTCTTGGTCGAAGCGGACAAGGTCGCTCAGGAGTGGCGGCGCAGCGCTCATCTGTCGATGCCGGCGACCTTCGGGCAATCGGCTTCGCCGCTGGGACTGGCCGCCTTGGAAGCCCATCGACCCGATGGTGTGCTGCCCGATCAGTCGGCGACTCTCAGTGGACATGAGTTCGCGGAAAAGTACCTCATACCGCTGGCGAAGACCGACCTGCTGTACGAAAGCATCAAGGTGCATTCGCGCGTCGTATCGATCAGCCGCTTGGGTGTGCGCCGCGAGACGCCGGGCGACTTGCAGGATCGCGCCGACACCGAGTTCCGCTTGGCGATCCACTCCAAGAGCCGTGGCTGGTACTCCGAGCGAGCCGACATCGTTCTCGACTGTAGCGGCGTCGCCCTGCCGAGATCCATGGGCCCCGGTGGCGGCGTGGCGATGGGTGAAATCGAGCACGCCAGCCAGATCGACTTCCACACTCCCGATCTGCTCGGACGCGATCGCGGCCAGTACGCCGGCCAGCGCGTGCTGCTGGTCGGTGGCAGCCACGCCGCTTGCATGAATTTGCTCGGCTTGGCTGAACTGGTTCGCTCCGAGCCGGCGACGCGCGTCACTTGGCTCGTGCCGGTCGAAGGAGAGATGACCGAACCGATTCAGCAGGCCGATCGCTTGCGTGCTACAGGCGAGGCCGGGGCGCAACTGGCCGATCATCCGGCGATTCAGCAAGCCCTCTCGGGAACGCTCGCCGGCGTGGTGACGCTTCCCGCGCTGGGGATTGAACGAATGCACGCCACCCCCGCAGGGCTTTCCCTTCGCGTCCAGGTCAACGAAGACAGCACGCTCGACATCGACTGCGACCGAATCATCTCAAGCGTCGGGCGGCAGGCCGATTGGGAACATGCCAGCAGCCTGCGCATTGGCCGCTCGGCCATCCTGGACCGCCCGCCGCTGGAGCTGGCCGAGCCACTGCATCAAGCCGACCAGCCCGGCCAGGGCGAACCGCACGTCGCGAGGGGCTCGCTGGAACTTTCCGACAGCATTTTGACGATGGAGCCCCACTATTACGTCTTAGGTAGTAAGAGCTTCGGCGTGGCCCACGATCGCTTCACGCTGGCTCAGGGGCATCAGCAGATCCGCGAAGCGTTCGCGCTGATTGGTGGCCGAGCCGACCTGGACCTATATCGCAACATTCAGCGTTCGTCGGGCTGACTTTTACCGTGCCTCGAGCGGCCCTGGGTGGTGAAGTTTGTACCGATTGGGCGGGTAGCACCTTCACTGGGGCGTGGCGAAGCATGATTTCTTATCTCTAATCGTTTGAACGGGCGTCCACGGAACGCAAATTGCCCTATGGCCCGTTGACTCATCTTTTCAAAGGACCCTTGCATGCAAGAAACGCCCCTCGAATCGGTTTCGTGCGACGCAGCTGCCCGCGAACAGCTTCACAAAATTCTCCGGAAACTTGCGCACGACCTCCGCTCCCCGCTGTCGATCATCGCCATGGGAATCGAAGCGACGCGGGCGATGAAGAACGACCCCGCCCAGCTCGACGCCCTCTGCGACATGATGGCCCGGGAAGGGGTCGAACCGATCAAGCAGCTCATCGCCGAGATGGTCGAAAAGCACCGCTAGCGCATTCAGCGTTTTTTTACCGCGGAGGCGCGGAGAGCGCAGAGAAAGACGCAGAGAGCGCTTTCTCCGCACTCTCTGCGTCTCCGCGGTAAACCCCTTCGGACCTTGGCGGCTACGCCAAATCGACGCGCCCGGTGCTGTCGCCGAATTCTTTCAGGTGGACGCCGACCGTATCGAGCATCGTCAGGAACAGGTTGTTCAGCGGCGTCTCGGTGGGGAAGCGACGATGAACGCCCGTCTTGAAGCGTCCGCCGCCGCGGCCGGCCAGGATCAGCGGCAAGTCGTGGTGATCGTGCCGGTTGCCGTCGCGAATTGCTCCGCCGTAAACGATCAGCGAGTTGTCGAGCAGGTTCGCTCCCTCGCCATCGGGCGTTTCTTTGAGCCGCTTGAGGAAGTAAGCAAACTGGGTCGCAAAGAACTTGTCGATCGATGCGATCTTGGCCATCTTGTCCGGATCTTCTTGATGGTGTGACAGCTCGTGGTGGCCTTGCTTGACCCCGATCGACGGGAACGAACGATTGGAGCCTTCGTTGGCGAGCATGAAGGTAGCGACGCGAGTCGTGTCGGTCTTGAAAGCCAACACCATCAGGTCGTACATCAGCCGAATGTGCTCTTCGATTTCATCGGGCTCATCTTCGGGCGGGATTTGCCCCGAGACGTCAAAGCTCACCGGCTCCCCCATGCGCTCGATCCGCTGCTCGACGTCGCGGACGCTGGTGAAGTATTCGTCCAGTTTCTGCCGGTCGTTGACGCCGAGCGACTTGCGAAGCTGAGCCGCATCGTCGGCCACCATGTCGAGGATCGAACGCTTGAAGAGCAGGCTCTTGGCTTCGGCCGAAGCGCCGGCGGCGCCGTTGCCAAACAAGCGTTCGAAGGCCAGCCGCGGATGGATCTCCTTGGCCATCGGCTGCGAAGCGGTGCGCCACGAAATGTTATTCGAGTAAGCGCAGGCGTAGCCGCTGTCGCATGAGCCGGCAGCCCGACCGCGCTCGGTCCCTAGCTCGATCGATGGCAAGCGGGTATCGCGGCCGTACTGCTCGGCGGCGAACTGGTCGGCGCTCTTGCCGACGCGCATGTTCGCACCGGCCGTCTTCAGCGGATGAGCGCCGGTCAAGAAAGCAGCGGCGCTGCGAGCATGGTCCCCCGGGCCGTCGCCCAGCGAGCGAGCGTTGACTTGAGCCAGGCCGCTGAGGATCGAAAAATCTTGTCGCAGCTCGGCCAGCGGCTCGAGCGACGGCTTGATGTCCCAATCAGAGCCTTCACGCTCGGGTTCCCACTGGCGCGGATTGGTGCCGTTGGGAAAGAAGATCCAAGCCAAACGCACCGGCGGCTTGGCTGCAGCTTCGGCGGCCCGCAAGAGACTGGTTCGCGGGAGCATCGCCTCGAGCGTGGGCAAACCGACAGCGACTCCCAGGCCACGAAGTACGCTGCGACGGGAAAGATTTTTCAAGCTCACTGTGGGTTCTCCTGAATTCCACGTCGCAAGCGGAACGGATCGCTTGAGACGATTGCCAACACGATCGAAGACATCCGATAGTTATCTTTTTCGGCGCGCTCCAAGATTTCATCTACCGTGCAATTATCGTACGGTTCCAAGCCCCGGCCCAGGGCGTAGGTCAGCAGCTTGGCGATAAAATGCTTGGCGATTTGCCGCTCGCGCGTGCTGAGAATCGCCACCAGTTCTTGGGCCCCGACAAATTTTTCGCCCGTCGCCAGCTCGCCCGACGCATCGACCGGCTGATTGCGATCGGTTTCGCGCCAGCGGCCGGTCGGGTCGAAGTTTTCAAAGCCGAGTCCCAGCGGGTCCATGACGCGATGGCAGCTGGCGCAGCTCGGATTCTCACGGTGAATCTCCAGCTGCCGGCGCAGCGTCAGCCCTTCGTGCTTCTTCTTGGTATCGTCGAAGCTCGGCACGTTGGGCGGCGCGGCCGGCGGCGGATCGCCGAAAATGTTTTCGAGGATCCACTTGCCGCGTTTGACGGGACTGGTGTCGCGCGGGTTGGAGGTCAGCGTCAGCACCGAAGCATGCGTCAGCACGCCGACGCGATGCTCGGGCAGCGGAACGCGCAGCCACTCGTCCTCGCGGTCGTAGCGACCGTCGCGGCGATTGGAATCTTGGCCGCGACGGAAAAAGTTTCCGCGGCCCTTGCGATAGAGTTCGGCAGGATCCTCTCCGTCGAACTTCACTCCATAAAATTCAGCCAGCCGCGGGTTGATGTACGTGAAGTCGGCGCGGAGCAGATCCAGCAAGCTTCGGTCTTGCTGAACGATCTCTTGGCATACCAGTTCGGTTTCGTGCCGCATTGCGTCGGCGAGGCGATCGTTCCACAACGGGAAGCGTTCGCCATCGGGAGCCACTTCGCGCAGGCCGCCCAGGCCGAGCGTCTGCATGAAGAACTCGCTGACCAGCGACTGGCTCTTCGGATCGGCCAGCATGCGCTTGGCCACCGCTTCGAGCTGCGCGGGCTCGTGCAGTTTTCCAGACGCCGCCACGTCGAGCAGTTCGTCATCCGGCGCACTGGCCCACAAGAAATACGACAATCGCGAAGCCAGCGCGTAGTCCCCCAGCGGTTCCGCTTTCGCCGTCGCGTGCTGGCTGGGTTCGCTCTCGATTCGGAACAGAAAGTGGGGCGAGACGAGCACCGACTGCAGGCCGATCGCTACCGCACTTTCAAACGATTCCCCTTCGCTCTTGGCGAGCTTGACGAGGTTGACCACTCGAGAAAGCTCGAGCTCCGTCGGCTGCCGGCGAAACGCCCGGCGGAGCAGCGGCGCGAAGATTTTTTCCGCAGCCTCTTCGACCGTCACTTCATCCGATGGCTGAGCCACGAACAGGCGCCGGTGCGGTTCCGGCAGCGCGGGCTCGCCATCCTTGGGGCCGCTCATGCCGATGTACTCGACGTCGAGTCGGCGGCGGAAGTCGGGTCCTTTGCGCTCGGGATCGGCGCCAGGATCTTCGGCAAAGTGCACAGCGATTTCGTGCCAGCCGGCGGTGAAGTCGAGCTTCTTCTCGAAGTTGGCTCGCTCGGAGCCGACTTCAAAAGTGTCGATCGCTTCGCCGTCGATCAGCAAGCGAACGCGGGCGTTTTCTTCTTTGTTATCGCCGAACTCCATGCGAGCCAGGATCGTGTACTGGCCGTCGGCGAACAAAAACTTAGCAGCCACGCGGCCATCGAGGAGGAGCTGCCCGCCATCGCCGCGCTGCTTGCGCAAAGCTTCACGGTCGACGACCACGACCCGCTCGGCGACGAGGTCAGCCGCTTGCATGTACTTTTCGAGCTGCAGCGGTGAGAGCGTCAGCACGTCTCCCTGGTTGTCGAAGCCGTTGCCTACGCCATCGGAAGGGAAAGCGACGATGTCCGAGGGCGAAAAATCGATGCCCAAAAGATCGTGAACGGTGTTGTCGTACTCTTTGCTATTCAGCCGGCGCATCGTGACGCGGCCCGGATCGGTCACCAGATTGCAATCGACCGTGTTGATGCGGCGGTCGATCCAAGCGGCGATCTCCTCGCGCTGGTCCATCGTCGGCTGCGCGTCGAAATCCGGCGGCGGCATGGCCCCGATCTCGATCAGCCCGCGGATCTGATTCCAGCGCGGCCGCTGCTTTTCCAGCGCCGTCGTCTCGTCGACGATCGACAAATCGAT
>JBQCEI010001215.1:0-2860 GCA_051960375.1 Aureliella sp.
CTACCTGGAGAAGGTCATGGTTCGCATCACGTACGTGGGTGCCGCCTTCTTGGCGTTGGTCGCGATCGTGCCGATCCTGGTCAATCAGCAGCTGGTCAGCTCCTTCGCCGTGGCCAACTTCTACGGCGGTACCGGGTTGCTCATTGCGGTCAGCGTGGCGTTCGATTTGATTCAGAAGATTGACAACCATTTGCTCATGAGGAATTACCGCGGCTTGCTCGAGTCGTAGGTAGCCGGGAGACAAATAGGCTCGCGTATCGTTTACGAGATTTGCGCCACCGTTGGTGTGAATCGCTCCTTTCCAAGGGTCCCATTGCCATGCGGATAGTCTTCATCGGGCCGCCGGGCGTGGGCAAGGGGACCCAGTGCAAACGGTTGACCGAGTACCTTGCGATCCCGCATCTGTCCACCGGTGAGATGTTGCGGGAGGTCAAGAGCCAGAACAGCGCCCTGGCCCGCTGGGTTTCGTCGTACATCGACCGCGGCAAGCTGGCTCCGGACCACCTGGTGATGCGGATCGTGGCTCAGAGGCTGGCCAAGCCCGACTGCGAATCAGGCTGTCTGTTCGATGGCTTTCCGCGGACGCTGGTGCAGGCCCAGTTGCTCGACGAGCACTTTGCCAAGACCAGCCGCCGACTGGACCTGGTGTTGGATTTGCAAGCCGAAGAAGAGGAACTGATCTGCCGCATGCTCAAGCGAGCGGAACTGGAGCACCGGGCCGATGACACACAAGAGACCATCCGAGCGCGACTGCACGTGTTCCATACGCAGACCGCTCCGCTGCTGGAATATTACCAGCGGCGCGGCTTGCTGTGCTCGATCGACGGCATGCAGACGGCCGACCAGGTGTTCGAGCATATCAAAGGGGCGGTCGAACGGGTCAGAAAGTAAATTACGGCTTGCCAGGATTATTTTAGTAGGGCTATACTATCTCGCTTCCGAGTGCAAGTTGCGTACCCAGTGTGGGTTGTAAGTCCTTTGACGTTCAGTAGTTAAGAAGTGTTCTAGGAGTTCGTCGCGTGCCGCGTTTACTTGGTGTGGACATACCCAACGAGAAGAAAGTGGCGATTTCGCTCACGTATTTGTACGGCGTGGGACCGCACGTGGCTCGTGAGGTGTGCGTCAAAACGAACATCGATCCCGATAAGTCGGCCCGCGAATTGGACGAGGACGAGCTGAGCCGTTTGGCGACGCTGCTCGAACGCGACTACACGGTTGAAGGTCCGCTGCGGCGTCAGGTCGGTCAGAACATCCACCGCCTTCGCGAAATCAAGTGCTACCGCGGCTTGCGGCACCGCATGAGCCTGCCGGTCCGCGGTCAGCGCACGCGGACCAACGCTCGCACTCGCAAGGGACCGCGCAAGACGGTCGCCGGCAAGAAGGGCGTGAAGGATCTGCGCTAGGAATCGGCCGCTGGAAGAGAGGGCGGCTGGCAGGATCGCTTGCTCTGGCGCGTGCTGTCGGTAGCTCTCTTGAATGGGCGGCATTGGCTTCGGTCAAAGCAAACAGGATCTGCTCGAGCCGGGCTCTGGCGGGTTGGTCAGTACAAAGTATCGTTCGCTTAGAATTTTTTGGGGTCAAAGACTGTGGCAAAGGCCAAGCGTCGTAAGCAACGTCGAAACGTAACGGTCGCAATCGCGCACATTCGCGCCACGTTCAACAATACAACCGTGACCATCACGGACACCAAGGGTGACACGCTCTGCTGGGCCAGCGCCGGCACGTGCGGGTTCAAGGGCAGCCGCAAGAGCACTCCGTTCGCCGGGCAGGTCGCTGCTCAGCAGGCCGCCGAGAAGGCCGCTAAGTTCGGCGTTCGCGAGATCGATGTCCGCGTCAAGGGACCGGGCTCGGGCCGCGAAAGCGCCATCACCGCTCTGCAGACCGCCGGCATGTCGGTCAAGCAGATCGAAGATGTGACTCCGATTCCGCACAACGGTTGCCGACCACGCAAGCGCCGCCGCGTCTAACCAAAAGCCGCGGGCGGAAGCTCGATCACCTGACACAACCACGGAACGGCTGCCAGTGCGCCGGCCGTCCTGGTAACCAACAGAGCATCCAATAAAGAACCAATCACAAGGCTGATCGCAATGCATATCAAGTGGCGCGGTTTGGAATTGCCGAGCGCAGTGCATGTGGACAAGAGCACTCTTTCGGGCACTTACGGAAAATTCGTCGCCGAGCCGTTCGAACGCGGCTTCGGTACGACGATCGGCAACAGCATGCGGCGCATCCTGCTCTCGAGCCTCGAGGGTAGCGCGATTACGCAGATCAAAGTGCGCGGCGCCCAGCACGAATTCACCACGATCCCCGGCGTTCTGGAAGATGTCACCGACGTCGTGCTGAACGTCAAGTCGCTGGTCGTCAAGAACCACAGCGATTCGACTCGCGTGATCACCGTCGAGCGCAACAAAGCGGGCGTGATCACCGGCGAAGACGTCGAAACCGATGGCGACGTCGAAGTGATCAACAAGCACCACGTGCTGGCAACGCTGACCGACGACGTGCCGTTCGTCATGGAAATGGTCGTCGAGAACGGCCGCGGCTACGTATCGGCTTCCGAACACAGCTCGCGCGACCATGAAATCGGCATCATCCCGGTCGACGCGGTGTTCAGCCCCGTCGTCCGCGTTCGCTACGAAGTCGAAGAAACCCGCGTCGGTCAAAAGACCAACTACGACCGCCTGACGATGGAGATCTGGACCGACGGTTCGATCGATCCAGAGATGGCGATGACCGAAGCGTCCAAGATCCTTCGCAAGCACCTCAATCCATTCGTCAAGTACACCGAACTGGGCAAGAAAGTCCATGCCACCGCTCGCTGTGGACCTGGATCGGCCTAAGCTCAGCTGGAAATCAAGCT
>JBQCEI010001216.1:0-7507 GCA_051960375.1 Aureliella sp.
GAAGTGCGCGATGCGGTTTCCGAGGTGCTCGAAATTTCACCTTCGCCGGCCGCGCTTGCTCAAGCTGCTCAAGCTACAAAGCGTGATGGCGCACGGCCGCAAGGCTTGCAAGCTGGCGATCAGCAGAACTTGAAGTCTCAGAGCGCGGCCAGTGAGCCAGCGAGCGAACCAGCCAGCGAGCCCGATTGGGAGACGCAGTTGAGAAACTGGCTGTTGGACGCCGCGGCTCGCGCTCAGCGGTGGGTGATGCCCGAGCCCGAAGTGCATCCGCCCAACTACGGCCGCCTCGAGCCGGGATCGCGGCACTTGCAGGTCGCCTATGAGGCTCAGCTTCACGCGGCCGGGCGGATCGCTTTTCCAGGCGTGCGGCTGACGATTCGTGACGAGTATGGGCTCTTCGAATTTCATCGCTTCATCAAACTCGAGCAAAGCTACCGCGTACTGCCGAAGTACTATCCGTCGGGCGAGTTTCGGCCGACGGTCAAACGCTACAACACGCTGCCTCGCCACGGCATCCACCGCTTGGAGCGATCCGGCATGGGGTCGGAGCTGCTCGAGCTGCGCGAGTACGTTATGGGCGATCCTCCAAAGTCAATTGCGTGGAAAGCGTCTGCGCGGCGAGATAAATTGCTGACGCGTCAGTACGAATCGGAAGTTCCGGTCCGAGTGCACCTGATCATCGACGGTTCGATCCCGACCCGCACGGGCGCTTATGGCCGGCGACCGCTCGACCACATCAATTACGCAGCGGCGAGCATCGCCAAGGCAGCCATCGCCGTGGGCGATCCGGTCGATGCCCTGCTAATCGATGAACGCGGAACCAAGCGAATCGGTTGGGCGACCGGCGACCGCGGTTTCTTGGAACTGCTCAAAGCGCTGGGCGACTTCTCGCTCGCACCGCCACCACCGCCCGTCCACAGCGTCAGTCGCGAGATGATCGAGCGGGCCATCGGCGTGTGCCAACATCGCTATCCGGAGCTGCTCGATCGACGCTTCAATCAGACTCCGCTAAGCGTTTTTATTTCGACCCATAAGCGTTACCGCTTGGTCGGCGTCCTCGCCGAGGTGTTGGACTTGTCGCCGCTCAAGCAGGTCGAGTGCATGCATGATGATGCTCGACTTGCACTCCATCTTCAGCAGTTTCTGTGGCAGGCCGGCGTGCCGTGGATGACGCCCGCCGCGTCGGCCGTTGCCGAATCGGCCAAGGATGCATCGGTCCGCATCGAGGCGGTCGGTCGGGCGATTCTCAGAGCCATCGCTCATGCGCGCGATAACGAAGTGTTTGTCGTCTTAGCCGATTTGGTCAGCAGCGCTTCGAATCTCCCGTCGCTGATTCATGCGGTGAAGTTAGCCCTCGCCAAACACCATCGCGTCGCGTTTATTTGTCCGACGACGAACGTGGTCCGTCCGAAGGCCGAAATCGTGTTGCCGCGTTCCGACAGCCTGCACGATTTATTGTCGGCAGCAGAGCAAGCTCGCGAGCGCGATCTGGCGCTGCACATGAAGCGCGAACTGGTTCGCCTGGGCGCATCGGTCAGCTTCTCCGGTCAGCAGAGCGCCATCCAGATGGTCATCGACGAAATGGACACAGCTCGCAGCGGCAGGACGCGCCGCCAAGGAGCTCGCTCATGATCGAGCCAAGTCCAGCTTCGACGGTGCATGCCGAAAACGCTCTGCGGCGCGGAAGGGAAAGTCGTACGGACGAGCTCGAACCGGAAGCCATGCAAGCGATGCCGACGTGGCAAATGGCTGCGCTTGCGGCCGACTTGATCCAGCTGGCCCTTGCCGGATTTTTGCTCGATTTTCTTTTGTTCGACGGGACGAACGTCGGTCTGCTGCCGCGCATGATCGCGCTGGCAGGCCTGCTGCTGACGACGCTCCGCTCGCTGGGGTGGCCGGTGTTGATGGCGGTTCAGCTCAGCTTTCTCATTCGCGAACCGAGCCACCGCGACATGTTGCACGGCATGCATTCGCTCATCGTAACTCTGGCAACGATCGGCATGGTGGCTTACGCGAGCAGTTTTAAAACGACTCGCCGCCAATTTCGCCATCTCGTAGCCGCGATCGTCCATGCTGCGGTGCACGGCGATCGGACGGACCTGGCCTCGCGATTGTGGACGCCGCCGTATCGAGCGCTCGCCATTCGAATCGGTATCCTGGTGGCGGTGGTGCTCGTCTCGATGCTGGTCTTTGTCGAACTGCCTATCGCTGCGGCGGTGCGTCAGCGGTGGTGGCAGAAGTCGCTGGCCAACGGCTTGGTGCTATGGCCCGGGCCGGGCGTGTTGATTCTCGCCCTCGCGTTGATCGTAGTGTTCTGGCACATCGAGTGGCATCCGGCCAGCCGTGCTCAGGCCCGCTTGTACCTGCGTTCGGTGTTCCTGCGGAGCCATTACCGCGATTTGAAGATGATCGTGATGCGCCGATTGAAAGCCGCGCGAAACGCTCAGTCTGAATCGAGCTAGAAAAGGGACATGGTAAAGATGTTTTGGTTGCGCGAAGTGGCTGGCTGGGCGTTGGTGGTCGTGGCGTTGTATTTGATGTACATCGCAATGGGTTTTCTAATGGATCTGCAGAGCCCGCGAGTCATCGAAGCAGGCATCATGGTGGTGGCCGGGCTGGGCGTGCTCAAAGCCGGCACTTCGCTCGTCCGAATCTCCACCGCCGCCCGCATCTGCCGCAGCGACCGCGAGTGAGTGTCGCGAACTCTTCTCTGCGCCCTCTGCGATTTCTCATCTCTGCGCCTCTGCGTTAAAAGATGCCTTACCGAAGCGTGGAAAAGCACCTCGCCGCGGGCTAAGATACCGGCTCGCGGATGGAAGGACGTTGTTCCATACAACTTCACTCAAGGGGCCAGCGATGAGATGGTCGACGCTAGTTGGGGCAGTTTGCATGCTGGCGAGTTTAGTGAGCTCGCAGGCTGCGCGGGGACAAGAGTTTCGCGCCGGTGCGGCGACGAGCAACATCACGCCATCGATCGGCGACAAGCTCATCGGCGGCTTCGTGCCGGCGCCTTCTACCAATGTGCATGACGAACTGCATGTGCGTTGCCTCGTGCTCGATGACGGCAAGACGAAAGTCGCTCTGGCCGTGTGCGATCTGCTGGGTATTCACAATCTGGTCAGCGATGAAGCTCGGCGGATCATCGCCGAGCGGCTCGACATACCGCGCGAATGCGTGCTCATTTCCGCCACGCATACGCATTCCGCCGCAAGTGCGCTCGGACAAGATCGCACCAAACCGCTCGAAGAGCTCGACGATTATCAGCGCTTTGTCGCTCGCCGCATCGCCGATGGCGTTACGCGAGCGGCCAACAATCTCCGCCCCGCCGAGATCGCCTTCGGCACCGCAGAGGCTCCCGAGCATGTCTTCAATCGCCGCTGGAACATGCGGCCGGGAACGATTCCCGCCAATCCCTTCGGCGGCCTGGACCTCGTGAAAACCAATCCCGGCTTCAACCCGAACCTGGTCGAGCCGGCTGGTCCGACCGATCCGACGATTTCATTCATCTCGGTGCGCGAGCCGGGCGGCCGGCCCATCTCGATCTACGCCAGCTACTCGCTCCATTACGTCGGAGGCGAAGGGCCCGGCGATGTTTCTTCGGATTACTACGGCGCGTTCTGTCAGCATCTGGCCAAGCTGGTCGAAGCGGATCAGCCGGCTCCCACTCAGGACACGCCTCCGTTCGTGGCCATGATGTCCAACGGCACGAGCGGCGACATCAACAACATCAACTTCCGTGAGAAACGCTCGCCGCGCAAGCCTTACGAGCAAATACGTATTGTTGCCCAAGATGTCGCGGGCAAAGTCTTTGCCGCTCTCGATAAATGCGAGTATCGATCGAACGTTCGGTTGGCTGCCGAGTATCGCGAGCCCGAACTGGCGTGGCGGCGCCCCGATAAGGCTCAGCTCGAGTGGGCGGAAAAGACACTTGCCGAAGGTCCAGCCGATCGGCATGATCTGCCGTACATCTATGCCGGTCGCGTGGTCGGCCTGGCGGCTCATCCCGAGAAGACCAAAGTTCCGCTGCAAGTGCTGCGAATCGGCGACGTTTGCATCGGGACGATGCCTTGCGAGATATTCTGCGAGATCGGTCTTGAATTCAAACGCCTTTGCCCCATTCAGCCTGCATTCCTGGTCTCGTTGGCGCACGGTTACTTTGGCTATCTGCCGACGCCCCGCCATCTCGACCTGGGCGGCTACGAAACCTGGATCGGTACCAACCGCCTGGAGCGCAACGCGTCGGAAAAACTGCTCGCCGAGTTGCTCGATATGGCTGAGAAGCTGAAAGAAGAACGGTAGTTGGTACTTGCCAGCAAACCGTCCTCCGCGCCTCCGCGGTAAAAAACTTTGAGAAGCTTCAGCGCTTGTACGTCCCCATCAAATGCGTCTCGCCCAGCACGTGCCCTTTCATGGCATCGAGCACTTCCTTCCTACTTGCGCCCGCCTGGAGCTTCAGCAGCGAGCTGAGCGCATAGAGCCGGAAGAAGTAGCGATGCGGCTTGCCGGGGGGAGGAGCCGGGCCGCCGTAGCCGATCTTTCCGAAGTCGTTTTTGCCTTGCAGGGCGCCGCCGGCAAGCTTGGCGTCATGCGGGACGCCTTTGGCCAGCTGGTGAGTCGCGGCGGGAAGATTGAACAGCACCCAGTGCGTCCAGATGCCGCGCGGCGCGTCGGGATCTTCGCAGATCAGTGCAAAACTCGCCGTCCCTTTCGGCTGCTCGGTCCAGGTCAGTGGCGGCGAAGTGTTGGCACCATCGCCCGTATAATCGACCGGTATCGCATGCCCTTCGGTGAATGCTGTGCTGGCCAGTTTCATCGCGAGTTCTCCGTTGAGGATTGCGGTTTCAAATCCCGTTTTTAGCGCAGAGACGCAGAGAGAGCAGAGAACGTCTAGTATCGCGTCTCTTACAAGTTCGCTCCTCCTTTCAAAATCTTCTCGAGCTGCTCGACCAGTGCCGCTTGAGCTGGATTGATCTTCCACTTGGCCGTTTCGGCGTCGAAGAACTCGGCGCGGTCCACTTCGGGAAACTCTTGGAACTTGCCCGAGCCGGGCGG
Organism: Aureliella sp.; assembly: GCA_051960375.1. Taxonomy (GTDB): domain Bacteria; phylum Planctomycetota; class Planctomycetia; order Pirellulales; family Pirellulaceae; genus Aureliella. The sequence continues at coordinate 5,053 of JBQCEI010001216.1, forward strand.
CCACTGGAGCTTGAATGTGTTGCTGACGATGTGGCGAGTGTCGAAGTCGCCCTCGCAGGCCCAGGCGTGCACGACTTTGCCTCCTTTTTGCTTGACGGGCGTCAGCGGGATGAACGGGCCGGCAGCGGTCGCGCCGACTTCTTCCTGCAGTTCCCGCTGAGCCGTTTCGAGCAAGCCATCATCTGGTTCCACTTCCCCTTTGGGAATCGACCAGGCGCCTTTGTCTTTGTTCTTATGAAACGGCCCGCCGGGATGCACCAGCAACACTTGCAGTGTGCCATCCTGAACTCGATACATCAACAAACCTGCGCTGGTACTAGGCAATTGTTTCTGGACTCCCGCGAATTCAACGAACCAAGTATCTGACCAGCCAAGCGATTCCGCTCAGCAGCAAACTGATGAGGATGCACGTGGTCAGCGGAAAGTAAAAATGAAAATTCTCGCGCTCGATCACGATATCGCCCGGTAGCCGGCCGAGCCATCCGCCCGGCACGATCATCCAAAGCGCTCCGATGGCTGCAATCGCGAGGCCGATGATCACCAGAATCCAAGCGGGGTGTTGCATGGCTGCGACTTGTTAGCCCTCGCGGGCGAAGTGATGTAAGTAGGAATCTACCGTTACGTTGGTATGCTCAGCCGTGTGGCACACGCTATGCCAGTGGCTCTTTCTTCGAAGTTTACCGCGTCCAGGACCCGAAAGACCTCAAATGGTAAACCGTTTTCAGCGGAAGTTGATTTGGACGGCAGCCTCGGCGGCGCGCTGCTTCTGAAGACGCCTCACCCCCGACCCCTCGCCCCGAAGTGGAGTGAGGGGAGAGAAGAATGTTATACGGCGAGCGGCACCCATTTCTTCACCTCCCCCTCGCCCCGCTTCGGGGAGAGGGGGCCGGGGGGTGAGGGGCTAGGCAGCCCTGGAGCCAGCCGCACGCAAACCCATTAAAATCCGAATCCGCCCCCTGAAGTCGCTTTACCGCGGAGAGCGCGGAGGATCGACCGCGGCCACGCCTTGCGGCTGGTCATCGTGTCTTAGTGTCTTCGTGGTGAATTCAATAACGATATGCTGCATTCCAAAAAGCTTCTCACCGTCGGCGGATTTCTGTCGTTCTTTGCTTTTGGCTTCATCGATAATCTCAAAGGGCCTTTGTTGCCCGAGCTGCTGCGCAGTGGCCAGTACACCTACAGCCAGGGTGGCACGATCGTCTTGGCCGCCTACGTAGGCTTCATCCTGGCAACGCTCGTAACCGGAGTGATGGCGGACGTCATCAGCAATCGCAGCGTCCTACTGCTGGCGGGCGTCTGCCTGTGCGTCGGCAGCCTCGGCATCGGCACGACCCACTCTTATCCTGCGCTGATTGCGCTGATGGGCGTGATCGGTCTTGGGCTCGGCGCGATCGAACTGGGCGCCAACGGACTCATGGTCGAGTTGCACAGAGAGAACCGCGGGCGCTACTTGAACCTCTTGTCGACATGCCACGGTATCGGCTCGCTGCTAGTGCCACTCTACGCCGCCGCGCTGATCGACCTGGGCAGCACGTGGCAACAAGTTTACTTTTCCAGCATTTTTCTGGGCCTGCCGCTGCTCATTTTGTTCTGGCCAAGCCGCGGTGTGGCACTGGCTATGCCAGTGGCTCTTCTTCGAAGTCTTGTGCGTTCAAGACCTCAAGCGCACTCCAACGGCGAACCGTTCTCCAAGAGCTCTGGCTCAGGGCAGATGGGGTGGCACTGGAAGGCTTTACCAGGCCTTCTGACACTTCAACTTCGAAGTAGAAGACACTGGCATAGCCAGTGCCACACGCAGCAATTCCCAACTCCCAAAAGCGCAGGCGAAGCTCTTACCGACACGCGTTGGAATTGGGCGGCGCTGCTCCGCATGGGATTCAGCCGGCAGATGAATCTTTACTACGTCCTGATCGCTGCCTACGTCGCGGTGGAATTGAGCGTAGCGGCGTGGCTGATGGAGTTCCTGCAACAGGATCGCAGCATGACCGTCGCAACCAGCTCGCTCTATCTGTCGACCTTCTTCATCTTGCTCATGCTTGGGCGGTTGCTCGGTGCGTTCGTCGTCGAGCATCTCAACTATATCACCGCCGTTTTCTTCGCGCTGGCTGGCGCTGCTGCGTGCATCGCCGGAGGACTTTTCGGCCCCGACGCATTGGTCGTCCTGCTGCCGCTGTCCGGGTTCTTCATGTCGATCGTGTTTCCCACGGTCACTGCAGCGGTGAGCAAGCTGCACATGGAAAAGACCGGCACGATCCTGGGCATTCTGTTTGCCTGCGGTGGGCTGGGCGGGGCGCTCGGACTGTGGATCGTCGGCGTGGCGAGCGAAGCGGCGGGACTCAAGCTCGGCCTAGCCAGCACGCTCCTGTGTGCGCTGGTCGCCGTGAGCGTCTTGCCCTTCTTGCGAGAGAGAACTGCGTCGAGCGATCAACAATCAGCCGCAGGGCGTTAGCCCGCG
>JBQCEI010001217.1:0-3551 GCA_051960375.1 Aureliella sp.
GGACAGGTCGGTCATGCGCTCGCGGATGAGATCGATCGAGGCGGCGTAGGTGTGCTGGTCTTGCACCTGATAAGGACAATCCGAAGCCCACATCAGTCGCCCTGCCGTGTACTCCTTGATCAATCGCTCGATCATCGGGATCAAGTCGGTGTAGGGCGGCTTCTTGGCACCGAGCGCATAGAACGCCGATGTCTTGACGAAGACGTTATCGAACTTGGCCAGGCGGCATAGGCTGTCGAGCTCCGTCGGATCGATCTTGCCCGACATGCCGACGCGGGCGAAGTGATCGATGACGACGCGCGTTTGCGGATACTGTTCGACCATGCGGTAGATCGTGGGCAGCGCATCGGGATTGGCCAACAGGCACATGGCTTGGCCCGTATCGGCCGCGGTCGACCACATCCGCTTCATACCCGCCGAGCTCGACCAGGCAGCGGTCTTTTCTTTGTCGGCATAGAGCCGGAAACCGCGGACACCTTTGTCGGCCAGCGCCTTCATCTTTTGCGGCGCATCGTCTTGAGTTTCATCGATGATCGCGACGCCCGAAAAGACGCCCGGATGCTTTTCCATGACCGACAACATGTAGCTGTTGTCGAATCCATAGAAGCTCATCTGGATGAGCACGACTTTTGATACGCCGACCGGGCGGCAATACGAGAACAGTTCTTCCGGCGTAAAGCTCGGTGGAACCATGTCGGCTTTGGTGTAGCCTTTGGCCAGCGGATAGTGCTCGGTATCGGGAGTCCAGACGTGCACATGCGCATCAATGCAGTCGTCACCCTCAGCCGCGCGAGTCACTCGGCTGAGCATGGGGAGAGCCGCTGCTGCGGCGACCGACGTCGTGAGAAACTGCCTGCGCGAATGCATGGTTGGAACCTCTTGAAAGGAGAGCTTCGATCACGCATCCGTGCGCACTGATGGACCGCCATATTCTAATCGCGCAGGCAGAAGAATGTTTTACCGCGGAGACGCGGATGGGGCGGAGTTTTTTCTGCTCCGCGCTCTCTGCGCCCCCGCGGTAAACACGGGGCCAGTTTTAACCAGCCAGGCGATCGGCGCGCTGCGAGTTGGCCATGATCTCTTCGGCCGTCGCGCGATGGCGATACTGCATCAAGTAAGCGTCTTCGGGCGAGTCTTCGTAGAAGCTTCGGAGGACCGAGATCGCGCGGAAGCCGAGCTGGCGGAAGAAAATCTGCGCGTCGAGATTGGTTTCGCGAACTTCGAGCATGATTCGGTTGCGGCGATCGCTCGAGAGCTTGCTGGCCAGCTTGTTGACCATCGCGCTTCCGACGCCGGTGCGGCGAGCGGCGCGGGCGACGGCGAAGTTCAAAAGATGCAGACGATTCTTGTGCAGCTCATAAACCATGAAGCCGGCCACCGCCGTGTCGCGCTCGGCGACCATGCCGATGCAGTTGCGTTGACGCAGACAGCGAATGAACTCGTCTTCGCTCCACGGAAACTCGAAACTCTGCTGTTCAATGTCGAGTACAGCAGGCATGTCGCGCCGAATCATCCAACGTATATTGGTGTAGTTGATGGTACTTCCTGCACCCGGCATTTGCGTTGCTCTCCCTGCAGCAATTATGAGGTCATGTGTGAGAGCCAAGAGTAACAGAACCGCCACGCACAGCCAAGACGAAAACCAATTCGCCTCACCACTAATGCGCGTGTAAACCGCTCCGCTGCGGTGGTTCTATATTGGTCAAACGACCTGCGATTCGCTCGGCAATACGTCGTTCCAATTCCAGATCGCGACCGATGCCGGCAGGGTACCAGCCAACGGTGCTTGGCATGTCTCTGATGTCGCTCGTGCTGCGGATCACGCCGCCGCTACCCGAGCCTTGGCTGCGCACCGAAGTGCTCACGCCCGTGTTCTCGGCAGTCGACTCGGCGGTCGTAGCCGCCAGGCGCTGCGCGTCGTCGACATCCTCTTGTTCCTTGACGACTTTCACATCGATCAAGTAACCGTCGGGACCCGGGATCACTTTGACGTAGGCCGTGCGGCGAATCGTTTGAATGGTCGCCTGCATGCGTTCGAAGCCCGGAGTGGAATCGCGCCGCCACGGCTCGAGCAGCGTCGAAGCGATCTCGGGGAATGTCTCCAAGCGTCCTTCCAACCAAGCAGCGCTATCGCGGCGCACCGGCGTTTCCGACTTGATGCGAAAGTAATCGTCGACAGCGTCGACCACTTGCTGCCACACGAGCGTAGGATCGGCCAGCCCGACTTGGAACGGATTGGAGATCGGCACCTCCACTTGTCCCGGCCCCAGAGGAGATTGCAAGAAGTTCCGACAGCCGGACACAGCCAGCGAGAATGCGACCAGAAAAGTTGCAGCTGCGGACCAGCCGTGCAGCCGCGAGCGCAGCCCGGGACGCTGGCAATTGCTTGCGCGCAAATCGGTTGCGCTCGCCTTGAATCGGCCTCGTAGCATTGGGCGCTCCATGCCCTTCGGCCGTTGACCGACCACTCTGTTGGTCAGCCCGGCTGATCATCACGATTCTAAAGTAGAAGACTCCGCCGCCCAGTGTGCGCAATCGGCCAGGAGAGGGCAAGAGCGAATGCGATCATCTTCGTGCCTTCGTGTCTTCGTGGTTCAATTATTCACCACCAAGACACGAAGACACCAGGCAAAATAAAAAAGCCGGACGCATGCGCATCCGGCTTATACCGTAGATCTTACCGCTTGCAGCTTAGCTTGCGATTAACCTTGCACGGGGACCCCGCTGCCGAGCTGGGCAAGCACTTGCAGCACGCCGTTAAGATGGGCCAGGCGCGGTCCGAAGCGGTCGACGAATTCGCCGAGCATGAAGTCGCCGTCGAGCAACGCTTCTTCGTTGTCGCTGATTTCTTCAGTGAGGCTCTCGAGGAACTGAGTCTGCACGCGCGAGAGCGACTCGGCGGCCCGCCGGCAGGCTTTGGCCAGATGCGGATTGGCGTCCTTCCACTGCTGGAGCTCGCTGGCACGCTGCTTTTGAATGGCTACCGTGTTCTGGACCAGCTGTTCGAGGAGTTGATTCTGTTTGTCCTGCATGGCCACCATCTGCCGCAACAGCGCGACAGTCGAAACAGCGGTGTCAGCCGGAACTTGCCCCTGGCCGGAGGCGGGTTCGGCTGAAACATCAATGCGGAACACCGGTGCGAAATGAGAAGGATCCTGAGCCACAGAAGAACTCCCTAGTGCTTGGAAGGTCGAATGATTTTCACATTATAGCCAGAGTTTCCGAGAAGCGTCGAGCAACTGACATTTGGCAAGCTGGAGAAATTCCGTAGGCGGTGGAAAAACTGATCTGCGCCAAGCCACTCCTAAAGTCGTTGCAAACGGAAGTCCGACAACAAACCGAGGAGCGGCGACCGTCGGAACTCTCCGGTTCGCTAGCGTTTGACCCGCATCTCAAACTCTCCAGGTAGCATGGCCAATTCTTCCACTGACGTTTGCCAGACCATTGGTTTCTGTACCGTTCGCTTGCATGCCGAACATGGATTCTTCGGGGGGTACCTCATCCTGAACACCCACGCTCGGCCTCTGGAGTTCCATTGCACGCTGCCGGTC
>JBQCEI010001218.1:0-11807 GCA_051960375.1 Aureliella sp.
TGCGCTTTTCGGGCCAGCTAGCCTCGACGCCCGTCAGCGTCTCGAGCGCCTTGTCCCAAGCGTACGTGTTGTAGTAACAGTATCCGAGATAGTACTCGCCGCGGCCGTCGTAGCCGAGCGGGAAACCCGCCTCGCGGCTCTTCTCCAGATGCTGAGCCGAGTCCCACAGCAGCTTGCGATTGGCCGGGACATCCAGCTTGTCGGCCGTCGACAGTACGCCCGAAACGCCGCGGACGTAATCCCACACCGGCTGGCGGGCGTCGGTCAGCTCTTGGTGCCCTTCGATATCGCGGGCGATGCAGTCGGCCAAGTCCCAGCGCCCGTCCTCGAGCAGCTTGAGCGCCAGGTCGAGCTCGCGATCGGTTCCATATTCCTCGCCGCCGACGATCCACGTGAACAGAACGCCGAAGACGACCAGCATGACGCTGGCTCCGACGCCACCGAGCAGCAGAAGTTTTCGTTTGGTGATGGCCGGCATGGAAATTGGAATATAGAAAACGGCAAAGCCGCCCGCGACTCGAACTCCTTCACGCCGAAGCAGCCCAGCGACTGCTCCGCACAAAGTCATATCGGACACGCTCCCGGCGGCGGCTGCTCCCTTCTCTGGCCGCCACCCTTCCGATCGGCAAATTCATCGCAATTCGGGTCGGTTTAAACGGCCCTTAACGACCCTGACGTCGCTCTGCGTTTCTCCGCGCTCTCCGCGTCCTCCGCGGTAAAACCCTCCATTCGAAAACTGGCCTAGGAACCGCCGCGGGCCCTTTGGTACAAGCCCACTGCCGGCGCGCCAGGCAGAGAGTAGGGAAGCCAACGCCCGCGCCAGCCCAATAAGAGAGTCAGGCAAAGCGATGGGATAGGCTGATGCGCACGGATGTGGAATACACCGATAACCTGCACGCCTTGATGGCAGCCAAGGTCGAAGTTCTCGAGCAGTTGTGCGAATTGGCTAAGCAACAAGCGACGATTACCCATTCGGGCGATGCCGCTATCCTGCTGAGCTTTCTCTCGCGCAAACAGCCGTTGATGGATCGGCTGAGCGAAGTCCAAGCGCAGTTGGCGGTCTATGTCGACGACGATCCGACGGCCCGCGTCTGGCGCTCTCCGGAGCTTCGCAAGCAGTGTCGCGCGGCCTCCGACCACTGTCAGCAGTTGCTCGCCGAGATCGTGCTGTTGGAAAAACAGTCGCTCGATCAAATGAGCGAGCGACGCGATGCCTTGGCGGCTCAGTTGCAGGACGGCCGCGATGGCAAGCTGGCTGCGCAGGCTTACCGCTCTTCGGCTTCACTCGCCGAAGGCAGCCTCGACTTAACCAGCGCAGGCTAATTGCCAGTTTGTGCTTGTCCGCTATCCGCGATCGTTCGGTTTGTCTCGTCCGTTTGCGACCACTGTAGGAGAGTTTCGAGCATGTTACGCATATTCCACGGCGAAGAGATTTCGCACATCGCAAACGACCTGCGGCCGACGATTCGCCAATGCGTCAAACGTTGGCAGCCCGCGCTGAATCGTAGAAACTGCCGCTTGACGATGGACCTCAGCACGTCGATGCCGGTGCTGTGCCAAGCCGAGGATACACAGTCGCTGATCGACGGCATGCTGGACCTGGCCATCGGCCGCCTGGCCGACTGTGGCGAGCTGGCGATCGTAGGCTGCCGCGGCAGCAACGCAGTGGACCTGGAGATCGCTGATTCCGGCGCGGTGATGAACTGCGAAGTGCGTTACGATCGCTTGACGTTCCCAACGCGCTCGCTGGTCAACGATCGTCGCTTGACGCTGCTGCAAACGCTCGCCCTCTCTTTCGGCGGACGCATCTGGGCCAGCCCCTGTCCGCAAGGCGGCATGGCCTGGACGCTGCGCTTGCCCTCGCGCGTCGCGGCGAAACATGCGGCTTAACCCGACGCGTTAGCGAGGGACTCCCAGGTAACCCGACGCGTAAGCGAGGGACGAACCCGCCACAAAGCCCAATAAAACATCGTATCTGCCCCGAGGCTGACCAGATCTCACTCCAGCCCCTCACCCCCCTCTCCCCGAAGCGGGGCGAGGGGGAGCAAAGAAGTGCGTGGCGCCCGGCCCGATATCATTCTTCTCTCCCCTCGCCCCGCTTCGGGGAGAGGGCCGGGGATGAGGGGTCTTCAGAAGCACACCGTAATTCGCTATCCCCACACTGCCCGCTCAAGCCGGAGAGGATTTCTAAGAGAGGCCCAAAATCATGTGGTCATCGCTGCTCAATAGCACGGCTGTTCCGGCGCTGGAACAGATGGTTAACTTTTCACAGAAGCGGCATCTGTTGCTGGCCAGCAATCTGGCCAATCTCGATACGCCCGATTATCAAACGCGCGACATCTCGGTCGACGATTTTCAGACGCAGTTGCAGAAGGCTCTTCAGAGCCCACAGGCGACTCCAAGCAGCTATCAAACGCCGGCTGACGTTCAACAAGCCAACTTTCAAAAAGTGCGCGACGTCAGCAAGCAGATCATGCTGCACGACGGGAGCGACGTCAGCCTGGAAGAACAGGTGACTGAGATCTCGAAGAACCAGTCGATGCACAACACGGCCGTCGCCTTGATGCGCTCGCAGTTTCAAACGCTCAAAGCGGCCATCGCCGAATCGGTCAACGTTTGATCGCTTTGCGTCTGAATTTTTAACGCAGAGGCACAGAGAAAGAGCGGAGGAGGCAGAGAAGTCTCTGCAGTTATAGACTGACCTTCCGCTATAGAGACGAAATCGCTAGTTTCCGACCAAGGGATTCTTGGCACGGCGAAAGTCGATTTCGACGAAAGGAAACGGCAAGTGTTCAGTGCACTCGACGTCAGTACCAGCGCTTTGGTGGCCCAACGCATTCGCCTGAATACTATATCGGGCAACATCGCCAACATCTCCAGCATAAAAAATGAAAATGGCGAAGCTCAGCCCTATCAGGCTCGCTTCCCCATCTTTCAGACCGACGACAGCATGACCGGCCCCGATGGAATCGCCGGCGTGAAGGTCGCCAGCGTCGAAGTCGAAGAAGCCGAACCGAATTACCGCTACCAGCCCGATCATCCGTTGGCGGTCAAGGAAGGCAAGTGGAAAGGCTACGTCGCTTATCCGAGCATCAATCTGAACGAACAGTTCGTCGACGCGCTCGAATCGACTCGTTCCTATGAAGCCAACTTGGGCGTCATGGAAGTCAGCAAGAATCTCGCTCGTCAATCGCTTTCGATCTTGGCGTAATCTATGGAACATCAGCCGGCGGGCGGTAGCCCCCGGTTCTCGGCACGCAACCGGACGCTACCGCGTGCCGGCTGATTGAACCGACAAGCTGTTCGCACATTGGACTCGTACTTTAGCATGGCAATCGCATCCACTCCTTCGCCCTTGATGACGCGCATCGACATGCCGCTGACGACCCATCTGGTCGGCAAGCAGCAAGCGGCTGAAGGTGCTGGCACGGCCGACTTCGCAAGCCTCATCGGCCAGAGCGTGGCCGAAGTCAATTCGCTGCAGAACCAGTCCACCGAGTCGGTGCATGAGATGCTCACCGGCGGCGATGTGCAACCGACCGAAGTCTTCGCCTCGGTTCAAAAAGCTGACATGGCCTTCCGCATGCTCCTGCAAGTCCGCAACAAACTCATGCAAGCCTACGAAGAGGTCAACGCAATTCGCATTTGACGATGCGTTCTCGTCTCCGCTCTCTCCGCGCCTCCGCGGTAAAAAAACGGGCATGAGGCAACCTCCCTCGCAAAACTACTCCCCGAGCATTCGCACATGGGCGCCTTAGAGAACTACCTCAAACAGATCCGCGACCTGATGATGACGATGACGCCCTCGGCCCGCATCATGGCGGGGCTGATGGCGGGCACGATCATCGTCAGTCTCGGCTGGATCGTCTCGACGCAACAATCCAGTCAGTCAGAGTATGTGCTCGGCGGCCAAAGCTTCAGCGACGAGCAACTGAACAAGATGGAACGCGCGCTGGGCGAAGCGGGCCTCCGGCAATACGAACGCCAAGGCAATCGGCTGAAGATTCCAACGCATGAGCGCGACCTTTACGTCAAGGCACTGGCCGAGGGCAACGCGATGCCCAACGAATTCAATAGCGACGTCAAAGCAGTGTTCGACAGTGCGAAAAACCCGCTGATCGCACCGAGCATTGTCAAGGCCCAACTGGAACAGGCAAAGAAGGACGACTTTTCTCGACTCCTGGAAAACATGCCTGGGATCAGGAGAGCCAAGGTCGAGCACGACAAGGTCGACGCACGCTTCGGTCGCGACGGCCATCAATCGGCCAGCATTTATTTGTTCGGCTACGCTAACGAACCGATCCCCGACTCGCTCATGCAGAGGATTTGTCGGGTCGCCACGACGCATTTCCCCGGACTGAAGGAAGAGAACATAACGGTGTTCGACGGTGGCACCGGGAACTGCTACGTCGGCAGCAGCGATCCGCTCAGCGCTGAGCAGTTGCCGTTCCTGCGAGCCCAGCAGAGATACGAACAGTTCTATGAAAACAAAGTTCGCGAAGAGCTGAGCGTCTATGGCGATGTGAAAATCGGTGTGATTGTCGAACTGGATCCGACGCTCAAACGCGAAATGGAACAACTGAAGTTTGACCCGGTCGGCACCGCCTCGACCGCTAACAACAGCACCAAGAGTACGAAGAGCTCCAAAGCTTCGCCCGGCGGCCGCCCCGGCGCCGAACCCAACGCAGCCTTTGCCAACAAGTCAGCGTCGCTCAGCTCGCCGGCCGATCAAAATGCTGAAACGAAGGAGTCGCAGGAAAGTTTGCAGAACGTGATCGGCCACGAAGCCACGGTGACCAAGGAAGCTCCGCTGACACCCAAGCGCGTCTCGGTGACCGTCGGAGTCCCCGAATCGTACTACCGCAAAGTGCACGCCCAACGCTTCCTGCAGGCCAACACCGATCCGAAGATCACCGAGAAAGACATCCCCGCTCTGACGCCCGTCGATTTGGCCAAGCTGCAAAAGGAAGCCGAAGACAACATCCGTTCGGCGATCGAAGGCCAACTGCCCCAGGTGCGGCAAGGCGACGACCGATTCCAGCTCGTGAAGGTCTATCACTATCCCGACCTGCCGCTGCCGGAAATGCCCGAGCCCACGCTGGCGGAGACGACGATGGCGTGGCTCGCCAAGTCGTGGTCGACGGTCGGTCTGTTCGTCTTGGTCGGCGCGGCCCTGTTGCTGATGTTCAGCTGGGTTCGCTCGCCGGGCACCGCCGAAGTTGACAAGGAGTTTGCACAAGGCTTCGGCTTGGAAGTCCCCGAGTCAATGGGCGATTCGCTCGACTTGGGAAGCGACGAACCGGACGCTGCAGAGAGTGCCGCGCCCGAGCCCTCGACTTTCCAAGTTTCCGGCGGCGAGATCAAAGACGAGCTTTCGTCGCTGATCAAACAGAACCCCGATGCCGCGGTGAATCTGCTGCGCAGCTGGATCGGAGAAGCAGCGTAGGAGGCTTCAGGCTTCAGGCTTCAGGCCTCAGGCCTCAGGCTTCAGGTTTTCGGTTCTGGCCTTTTCGGTTTTCCTGAGGCCTGACGCCTGAAGCCTGAAGCCTGCTAAGTCCAAACTCTTCGAGCCACCGCGCGACTTCTTCGGTCGAGAGCTGCGGCGTGCGGTCTCTGGGAATCGGTTCTGGTGGCTCAGCCACTGGCTCGGGTAGCGGGCCGTCGGCGATTTGCATGAGCCACTGGTCGCAGGTCACGCTCTGGGCTTTGCGGGATTTTGCGCAGCGCTGCACGCGTTGGTCGCTCGAAACGACCAGCAGCGTGCGAGGATTGGGATGCTGGCGGATGAGCTGCTCGAGCAGATCGTCGGCTTCTTCGAAACCGGCTGAGAAAGTCACGGTGATGCCCCGGACCGATTGCTCGCACTCGCCGCGCACCGGCACGCGCCGCGCGTCGAACACGATCTGCGTTTGCTGCCGCTGGCTCTCCGGCAGCGCCGCCCCGAGCTGCCCAAGCAACCGCTCGCGCGCCCGAGCTAGTCCGCCCGGCCCACGAGCCTGCGCGACCGCGCCGGTCGCATAGAGCAAGTTGTATCCATCGATCAGCAAACGTACGGTCATGTCGGCCAGCATTCTCAGCCAGTGAGCGGAAGCATTCCCTTTCCATTGTACCCATCGGCTACGGGGCCGATCCAAATTGAGGCAGAGGAGGGCCGTGGGTGGTAGAGTGTACGGCTATCGATAGCGGCCCGGGGCATTCAACCCGAGGCGTAAGCGAGGGACGAACCCGCCGTAACGCCCAACAAACCGTGCTTCTGAAGACCCCTCACCCCCGGCCCCTCTCCCCGAAGCGGGGCGAGGGGAGAGAAGATTAATGAGGGCCGGCGCAACGCTTTCTTCACTCCCCCTCGCCCGCTTCGGTGAGAGGGGGCCGGGGGGTGAGGGGCTCGAGTCGAGATGCGTTGTAGAAAATGGCACGCTTCCATCCGATGGTTGCCGAGGCGACGATGTCAGAAGAACGTGAAAACTCAGCTGACCCTATGAACAGTCCCGCGAGCGTCAATCCTTACCAAGCACCGGCTTATCATTCCGAGGACACGAACGACCAAGTCCCGCCGAGCCGGCGTGCGATGCCGGGCAATCTTTTCTGGATCGTCGCTGGGCTTTCGATCGTATTCACACTCGTAGTAACTGCTGCGACGAATGGTGCGGCTTTACCTTTGCTCTTGGCAGCTATAGGAGGCACAATTCGGGCGGTCGTGATCTTCGAGCGGCAGGGCACATCGACACGCGAGGCCGTTCCTGCGGAGCTATTGTTTGTCACCTCGACGATCGTGACGATGTTGCTTCTCATTAGCTGCGCGGTCGCCTTCGTCGCTATTTGCGCTGGCGGCGTGCTGACGGTAAATGTGCCATATACCAGCTCGGCTCTGCCAGTTTGGACGCTCGCATGCGGCACCGCAGTCTTGGTCTCATTTGTGTTTGTGTTCATACAGTCGACGAAATGGAGCGTGTGATGCCGCAAGCCACGCTGACGCGCCTATCGCCGCTCGGACCCAGGCTCCGCCCGGGAACGCACTGTCTTGGAGGCTCCCGCCTCCCTTCTTCAGGCCAGCCCCACGCAGGGCTTTCACGCAGGTGCTGGCGAGGCAGAGCCTCGAAGACATTGCGTTCGCAGGAGGAGCCCCGGAACGAGCGGGTTTGAAACGCGATGATGAATAGCAGCACCAATCCTTACCAGCCGCCATCTGATTCGGACGATCAGGGCCGTGAGTTGGTTGCGGATGAGGGAAAGGGGACCGTGTTTACGATCGCTTCGGCGGTGCTGATAGTGCTCGGCTTTCTAGCGACGGTCATGACCTTCGGACGTGCCTCGCCTTTGGCCTTCGCCGCGGTGCTTGGTACCATGCGAGCGTCGGCCCTGTTCGCTCGCCAGCAACAAACTTCCGGGCGACGGTATTCTCCGGTCCTGTTGCTGTTTACCTCGACGGTGTTGACTTTGTTAATGATGCTTTCTTGTGTGATTGCCTTTGCCACAATTTGCGTGGCAGGTGCATGGACGACATCGGCTGAATTTTCGGTCATGCTTTGGGTGGGCCTCTGTACTCTGGCCGCTATGATCGCATTTATCTTCCTCTTCATCCGCTCGCTTCGGTGGAGCTTGTGAGCATACATCCATTTTTACCGCGGAGGCGCGGAGAGCGCGGAGTATGCTCGGCGCTCTCCGCGTCCTCCGCGGTAAAAAGACGACTATCAAAAAACCATGAACATCCTCAGTCAACCGACGGTCAAGCATCGCGATTACACCTTCCTGGGGCTGACGCAGAGTCTCTGTCCGGAGTGCCGGCGGTTGGTTCAAGCGAAGATCATCGCTCGCAACGGCCGCGTGTACTTTCGCAAACGCTGCCCCGAGCACGGCGAGCGCGAGGATTTTATTTGCAGCGATGTTGCGCGCTACGACTTGAGCTCGACCAGCTTGCCTGCGAAGCTGCCGCAGCAGACTTTTGCGGCCGAACAACACGGCTGTCCGTTCGACTGCGGCTTGTGCGAGCAGCACGAACAGCACACGTGCATCGGCGTGATCGAAATCACCGACGGCTGCAATCTCACTTGCCCGATGTGTTACGCCGGCAGCGCGCCGGGGCGAGCCCACAAGTCGCTCGACGAAGTCAAGCGAGCCATCGATCGTCTGGTCGCAGCCGAAGGACGAGCCGAAGTGGCTCAGCTCTCCGGCGGCGAACCGACGCTCCATCCGCAGCTGCGCGAGATCTTCGACTACGCCCTCGCACAGCCCGTCGACTATGTGATGCTGAATACCAACGGCATTCGCCTGGCTCACGACAACGAACTGGTCGAATTCTTGGCAGCCCGCCGCGATCGCGTCGAAATCTATTTCCAGCTCGACGATCTCGACGATGAGGTGCTGGCTCGCTTGCGCGGTCAAAGCGGTCTGCTCGAGAAGAAGCTCAAAGCGCTGGAGAATTTGGAGAAAGCCGGACTGAACGTCACGCTGGTCGCAACGTTGCAAGCGGGAGTCAATGCGGCGGCGCCGACGCGGTTGCTCGAGTTCGCCCGCAGCCGCCCCTACATCACCGGGCTCAGCTTCCAGCCGGCGACTTACAGCGGCCGCCATGTGTTGCCCGAAGAGCTTGAGCAGCGCATCACGTTTCCCGACGTAATCGACGGGCTGTGCGCGAGCGAAGGGAGCGAATTCCAGTCGAGTGATTTTACACCGCTCCCTTGTGCGCATCCGAACTGCCACTGGATATCGCTAGCGGCTCGCTACGATGGCCAGCTCTGGCCGCTGTCGCGCGTGATCGATACGGACACCCATCGCGATCTGCTGGCCAACGGCATCAGCTTCACCCGCGATGGCAGTCAAGTTTTGGTGGCGCAGCTGCTGGCAAGATTGGCGTGCGGCGGCGAAGGGGGCTGCTGCGGGCCAGCACCGGGTGCGCGAGCCGCAATGCCCAGCGCGATGTTGCCCGTGCTGAGCGACGACAGTTGTACTCCATCGAACGATCCAGCTACCGAAGTGGTCTTGAACTTGTTGGCTCGCGCTCTGGAAGGCAAAGCGAGTGCCCGCGACTTGCTGCGAATCACGGTCACCTCGTTCCTCGATGTTTACAACTTCGACGTGCGGCGAGTGATGAAGTGCTGTACGCATCACGTCTTGCCCAGCGGTCACATCATTCCATTCTGCGCCTACAACGTGCTCTACCGCGATGGCACGGTGCCACTGCCTGATCTCAAGTGAATTTCAATGGCGACCGTTCGTGTGGCACTGGCTATGCCAGTGCTCTTCTTTTTCGAAGTTTGGTGTATGGCAAACCAGGATGTCGCTGCCAATGCCAAGCAGCCAGGCAATGTTTTTAGTCCCGGTAGGGACGACAGCCCCATGCCGGCGGCGCGAGCCGCCGGTTGAAAAGCCGCCTACCTTTTTGTTAAGTCCCGGAGGGACGACAGCGATTCTCGCGACACGTTTTTTCTCGCTCCCTCTGCCGTCCCTTCGGGACTTACTCGGACTGCGCGCCAGCTGATTCCGGCGGCTTGCGCCGCCGGCATGGGGCTGCCGTCCCTGCCGGGACTAAAAACAATTGCTGCAAGCGAGCGTCAAAACTCAATAGGTACTGGAACGCCTTCATGTGAGACTAGTCGCTCCACTTCGATCGAAGAAGACACTGGCATAGCCAGTGCCACACGATAACAACCAGGAAGACAGGAGTAGTCGCGGCTACAGCATGTTGGCGGTGCGGCGGAGGATCCACTCGAGGGTCAGGATGCTGACCAGCGCCAGAGCGATCCAGTGCGAGTTCCACAGCGGCACCGGCGGCAGGGCTCCGCGGCGCACGGGTGTGCCGCGCGGCAATTGGGCGATGAGATTCTCCGTGTCGCGAGCGGTGACAAATTTTCCGTGGGTCTGTTCGGCCAGGTTGCGAAGCGCCGGCCAGTCGGAGCGCAAGTTGGCTTGTTCGCCCGGTGGAGCGGTGATCGTAAAGGTCACGCTGCCTGCCGGGATGCCCGCCGGTTGGCTGAGCGTTGCGCGATAGCTGCCAGCCGGCAAGCTGGCATCGCTCCCTTTGAACTGAGCGGTGGCGCTTTGCGTGCGCTGCAAACTGATCGACTTCGATTCGCCGCCGACGCGCTCGACGCTGATCGTGGCTGGCTTGCCATTCAAAGTGGCGGCCGCTTCAGCGTTCAGCCGCAAAGAGAACTGAATCGCTTCACCGAGCTTCGCCCGCCGCGGCTCGACGGCCAGCTCCGATTGATCTTGGCGATTGAGCTTGCCCCGCGAAAGCCAGCGCAGCATCTGAAACCAATAGCGTTCGTACGTCTGGTCGCTGCCTTGAAAGCCGACCCAGCGGTAAGTCTCGTCGGTGGTTTGCAGCACGACGCGGCCGGCGCCGGCAAACTGGCTGATCAGCAGCGGCGCCGCGGGCTCGCTCAGTTGTTCTTGATCTACTGCCGTGGCCAGCACCTGCGCTCCCGGTTTCAAGCCACCGGGAACGTAGTACCACTGCGGCCCGGGTAGCGTGCGCCATAGTTCGCTAGCCCTGCTCGCATCGGCCAGTTGCAGCGGCAGGGCCGATTGGCCAAGCACCGTCGGTTGCCATTGCCGCGACTCGCCATCGAAGTACCACGGCTGGCGGCTCGCCTGCGAACTATCCAGCGGCAACAAACTCCCCAGCGGCCAGCCGGACAACTGATTGGGATCGAACCCCGGATAGCAAATGAAGATCAGCCCGCAGCCAGCCGAGGTCACTTGATCGACGATCAACTGCTGCGTGCTGCTGGCCACGAGCGCCGGATCGATCTCGCCGACGACCACTACGTCGTAACTGGCCAGCGTCTCGCGGTCGCCCGGCACCAAACGCAGCGCATGCGCATCTTGAGCGACGTGCGCCGCGTCGGCATCTTGCAGGACGACATCCACCTCGAACGCCCGCCGCTCGGTATCGCCCAGCTGCGAGGTGCGCTCGAGCAGCGTGTTCAAAAATCGGAACTCGAAGCTGGGCGACTTTTGGATCAGCAGCACGCGGAGCGTCTGATCGCGCACTTCGATGACGCGCTCCAGTACATTGTTCTCGAGATTCTTTTCGTTCGGAGCCGGCGTGATTTCGAGCTTGATCAGCGAGTTGCCGGCTGCCGTCGGAATAAAACTCAATTGCACGTTCGACGTACTGCGGGTCGCCGACAATTCGACCGGAGCCGAATCGACGATCTGTCCCGACTGCATATCGCGCAAGTTGACCGTCGCGCGATGGCTGGCGATGTCGGTGACGCTCACGGAAACTTGCACGTTGACGCGGTCGCCCAGATACACCGCATCGTCGGCAAGGAGATCGACCAGCGCCAGATCGGGCTGCGGCAGTTGTTGTCCCGTGGCCACCGTGTAGATCGGGATCGCGAGGCGCCGCGCCTGATTGGCCGCTTCTTCCAGCGGAGTTCCGCTGGTGACGATGCCATCGCTGACCATCACGATCGCCGCGGTCGGCCGGCCCGATTGGCGCTGCAGCACTTGAATCAGACCATCGCCGAGTCGACTGTGTTCGCCGCTGGGAGCCAGCTCCGCGAGCGCATCGGACAACTCATCTGGATCGCCGGTCAGTTGCCGCGCTTCGCCGGAAACCGCGTAGAGTTTCAGCCGATAACGTTTGCCGGCCTCGCCGCCGTCGCCCTGCCACGTCTGCAGCAAGAGCTGGCGAGCGGAATTGAAACGCGACTGCGGAAGTTTCGATCGGCCCAATCCCGCCGACGTGGCATCTTCGGTTTGCATGCTGGCCGAATCGTCGATCAACATGACCAGCTCGGGCAGATCGCTTTTGAATCGCTGGACATTCCAACCCGCCAACATCCACCAACCCAACA
>JBQCEI010001219.1:0-4382 GCA_051960375.1 Aureliella sp.
CGGCATCCTCAAACACGCTGCGGCTATCGTCGCATTGACCAATGCGACGACCAACAGCTACGCGCGGCTAGGGGCTTACGCGGGCAAGTTGCCGACGATCGCTTACTCGCAGACCGATCTGCAAGCGGCCGTGCGCGTGCCGAGTTATCAGTCGGGCAAGAGCAAGTGCCTCGAGTTCCGCCCACCCGATGCCGCCTGCAATCCTTACTTGGCTTTCTCCGCCCTGCTGATGGCGGCGATCGATGGAATTCAAAACAAGATCCATCCTGGCTCACCGCTGGGACGCGATCCCTACGGCTCTATTGGGGGTACACCAGCTACCCCTACCCGCCTGCCGGCTAGTTACGAAGCGGCGCTCGATGCGCTCGCCGCCGACGGAGACTTTTTATTGCGAGGCGATGTCCTCTCCGCTGAGGTGCTCACCGCTTGGCTTGAGCACAAGCGAATGGTCGACATTCACGCCTTGCGAGCTGAGCCCCATCCGCACGAGATTGCCGCGTACTATGACGCTTAGCAGCGATGCGGTATCTTGCAGTTAGGCCCAGCGGATTTTTTAACCGCGGAGGCGCGGATTCTTTCCGCGCTGCTGAATTCAGGCGACAAAAAACTCGTATTGACGCCAGCCGGCTGTGCGACACATAATCCGCAGCAGCGTACGGAAATGAACGCGGCCAGATTCGGATTCACCCCCAGAGTGAATGCCCGATTCGTCGGCAGCGTGCGAATGGATTCGCAGCGAGCGATTGCGGCGGCGGTGTGTTAACTGCGCACAGTAGTGCTTGGATGACCATCGCTTCCCCAACCTCGTGCAAGGGCGTTTCAAGGTTGTGTCGGCCCGCACCCCGCATGACTTTGTGCGTCACTGGAGTTGACGGTGTCATTTAGTCTCGATGCTGATACCAAAGAGCGCGTCCGCGCCGCAACAGACATTGTTGAGCTGGTCAGCGGATATAGCATCGATGTGCGCCGTCAAGGACGCGGCTACGTGGCTCTCTGCCCGTGGCATCACGATCGCCGTCCCAGCCTGCAGGTCAATCCCGAGCGTCAGATCTGGAAGTGCTGGGTCTGCGATATCGGCGGCGACGTCTTCAACTTCGTGATGAAGTACGAAGGAGTCGGCTTTTCCGAAGCGATCAAGATTCTGGCCGAACGAGCCGGGATCGTCCTGCCTGAATCGAACTTTCAAAAGAAAAAGGGCTCAGGCGGCGCGGCCGAAGACAAGCCCAATCTCTACCGCGTCATGGCTTGGGCCAGCCGGCTCTATCACCAGTACTTGCTCAAGAATCCCGAAGCGGCCGCCGCTCGCGATTATCTCGCCGAGCGCGGACTGACCGCCGAGAGCATCGAGCACTTCGAAATCGGCATGGTCCCCGATAGCTGGTCGTTCCTGATCGATCAGGTTCAAGCGGCCGGTTACAACCTGAAACAACTCGAAGCGACCGGCTTGATCAAGCGCGGCGAACGCGGCCACTCGTACGATCTCTTCCGCAACCGGGTGATGTTTCCGATTCGGGATACGCAAAAGCGGGTGATCGCTTTCGGCGGACGCGTGCTGCCCGGCGGCGGCGATGCGGCCAAGTACATCAACTCGCCCGAGTCGGTCATCTTCACCAAGAACCAGCATCTCTACGGGCTCGATGTGGCTCGCGACACGATCCGCGAACGTCGCCAAGCGATCGTGATGGAAGGCTACACCGATGTGATCGTCGCCCATCAGTCCGGCTTGACCGGCGCGGTGGCGGTTCTGGGCACGGCGTTGGGCGCGAATCATTTGAAGCTGCTGCGGCACTTGTGCGATCAAGTGATCCTGGTGCTCGATGGCGACGAGGCCGGTCAGCGGCGTTCGGACGAAGTGCTGGAATTGTTCTTGAGCGCGCAGATGGATGTCCGCGTGCTGACGCTGCCCGAAAAGATGGACCCGGCCGACTATCTGCTCAGCGAAAGCGCCGAGGCGATGTTGCGGCTGGTCGAATCGGCACCCGATGCCCTCGAGTTCAAGATGCGCCGCGTGTGCGAAGGCTTCGATCCGGTCGAGGAAACCCACCGCGCCACTTCGGCGATGGAGCAGATGCTGAATCTGCTTTCGAAAGTGCCGCGCAACAATCTCATCACCAACGATGCCTTTCTGCTGCGCCGCAATCAAGTGCTCGCCCGCTTGGCCAAGCGTTTCATGGTCGCCGAAGATGAGTTGCGGGCTCGACTCCGCAGCTTGATGGAGCGGAGCGCGGCGAAGCCTGCGAACACTGCGGCTGATTCGCGCGAGCCCGGGACTTATTCCAAGCGAACGCCGGCCGGAGGCCGAGGCGCAGGGCCGCGCAGAGGCGCAGCCGAAGCGAACCGCGCGAATGCTCCGGGTGCTAACCAATCAGCCGAATCCCAAGGCGGCTCATCCAAAGCCAACGATCCAAAGACCAGCGAGGCCACACGGCTTGTGCGCCCCGGCGATTTGATGCCAGTGGAGCGCGAGCTGTTGGAGCTGATCATCTCGGCGCCGAACATTGCCCCAATGATCCTCGAGCGCGTCGTGCCCGACTGGATTACGACCGATGCGGCGCGGCGCATGTTGGAAGCGTATCACGAACTGGAGTTCGAAGGGCTATCGCTCGAGTTCGACAGCGTGCTCGTCGCTTTGGAAGATCCATCGCTGAAAAGTTTGCTGGTTACTCTTTACGAACAAGCCCAAGTCAAGCAACAATTTGTCAAAGACTCACCGGAGGAACGACTCCGCGTTCTCACACAGCGGATGGGCAAGCAACAGGAGGAGTTGCAACGCCGCCATCAGCTTTCACTTCTTGCCAATGGAGGGCTCGACGATCAAACGGAATTGAACCTGCTCAGCGATTTCATCCGCCAGGCCCGCCAAAGCCATGGACTGGATGATGTGGCCGAAGACCAACCCGAGGTCTCGCAGGAGGAAGGTTTGTAGCTCTGTTGATTGAAGCGACACTGGTCCATCGACCGTCAGCCGGCGGGCGTTAGCCCCCGGTTTTGGGCCGGCAACCGGACGCCCTCTGCGTGCCGGCGAATTTAAATCAGCAGCTACGAGGTTCCCCAGGTAGGCGAATCAGGATTTGTTCTTAGAATGAGTCCGCAGATCGCCCAGAGAAGCATTAAGCTTCTCAGTTGGATTAGCGACCGGTCGCACCCGAGGCCGGTCACGAAGTGGATAGGATTCCCGCGTTTTTTCCACATGTCATCGAGCGTGTGCCCAGCACCCAAGGGGCCCGCGCAGCGATGGCACATCAGAAGGAGTTGAGCTGTGGAGCTAATGGATTTCGAAATGCAACAGTTGGTCGCCAAGGCCAAAGCGCAAGGCTTCCTGACATACGAAGATGTCAATCGGTACCTGCCCAACGAAGACGTCAGCAGTGAAAAGCTGGACAACCTGCTGGTCGCTCTCGAGCGCATCAACGTCGAACTGATCGACGAGCCCCCCACAGCCAGCAAGGCCGCTGCCGATGGCGACGACTCGATGTCGCTGGCAACCTCTTCATCGTCCGAGATGCCCAAGCTGAGCGACGATCCAATCCGACTGTACCTGAGTCAAATGTCGGAAATCCCCCTGCTCTCGCGTGAAGAAGAAATCGCGCTCGCCAAAAAAGTCGAAATCACTCGCAAACGATTCCGCCGTTCGGTGCTCGCCAACGATTACGTGATGCGGCACACCGTCGAGATCCTCCGCAAAGTCCACGCAGGCCAACTTCCGTTCGATCGCACGATCAAGGTCTCGCTGACCGAGCGGCTGACCAAAGAGCAGATCAGCGCTCGCATGCCGCACAACCTCAAGACGCTCGAGTACCTGCTCGAGCAGAAGCGACAAGTGTTTGCCAAGCTGGTCCGCAAGAGCATTCCGGCTGCTGAAAAGAAGCTGCTGGCTCGCCGCTATGTGCGTCTGCGCGACAAGACGGTCATCCTGGCCAGCGAGCTGAGCCTGCGATCGCGGCGCATCTATCCGCTGATGCGTCAGCTCGAACAGTTCGCGCAGCGCATGCAGCTGCTGCGTTCGCGCATTGCCGAGATCGAGAACGATCCGCGTCAAGCGTCCGAGTGCGAGCGCCTGCGCCACGAGCTCCGCCAGATCATCATCACCACCCAAGAGAGCCCGCGCAGTCTGCAAGCCCGCTGCAGCGAGTTCCGCAAGCACTTCGAAGAGTTCGAAGGGGTCAAGCGCCAACTGTCGCAAGGCAACCTGCGGCTGGTCGTTTCGATCACCAAGAAGTACCGCAACCGCGGCCTCAGCTTCCTGGACCTCATCCAGGAAGGCAACACCGGCTTGATGCGGGCGGTCGACAAGTACGAGTTCCGCCGCGGCTTCAAGTTCTCGACTTATGCGACCTGGTGGATTCGTCAGGCGATCACTCGCGCGATCGCCGATCAGGCTC
>JBQCEI010001220.1:0-2503 GCA_051960375.1 Aureliella sp.
CGGAGAGCGCGGCGGATACCTCCGCGCTCTCCGCGCCCTCCGCGGTAAAAAATCGGGAAAGCCGCCTACGCTGTGCGGTGACGGGGTGCAAGTGAGCGCTGCGGGCGAGGCTGGGCCAGTGTGCGAGCGAGCACTGCGGCGGCAGCTGGGGCTGCTTCGACGCGGCCGTGGGTGGCGTTGATCTGCACTCGCAAGTTGGCTCCCGCGTGGCCGCCGCGGGCTCGCATCAGTTGCAGTTCCAGTTGGCGATGAGCCGAGCGCTCGGGGAGCGGCCGGACCAGCCACTGCACTTCGGCCCAGCTGGGATGTTGCCGAGCCGCTTGGCTGCGCACCAAGAGCCCGATGCCGCCGCCGCACTCGGCCGCCAGTTGCAGCCGCCGGGCGGCGCGATCATCGAGGTGTTCCACTTCGGCGATCACGGCGACGATCGCCGGCGAGCGCAGCGCCTGATCGATCGCCCACAGACGCTCGGCCAGCGTGCGCGGGCGGACGATGACCATTCGCTTCAAATCTATGCCCAGCGCGGCCGCGGCCGGTGGATAGAACTGCTCGCGCCAATCGACTAGCACGCAAAAGCGTTCGGTGGCGGCCAGGGCTTCGCGAGCGGCGGTCAACGCCAGCGACGTCGCTCCGCTTGCGCCGCTGGTCTGCAAATACTCGACGACGGTGCCCGAATCGTAGCCGCCGCTGGGCAAGCAGCCGTCCATTACTTGGCAACCGGTGCTGAACACGGCTCGGCTTTGGGCGCCAATATTGGCCGCCGAGGGCCGGCCGGCGACTTCGATGCGGCGGACTTCGCGGGCTAGCTGTGCCACGAGCGCCTGCTGAGCCGAGCCGGCCGGCGGGTCGTGAGCCGCTGCGGTGTGCTGAGCCTGAGCGAGCTGCGACTCGGGCTCCCCTGCCCTGGCCTGCTGAGTATTCGCTTGCTCCGTCTTAGCCAGGCCGGTCTTGGCTTGCTCCGTGGGCAAGCGATGGATGACCGGTTCAGGAGAAGCCGAAAGCAGCGAGGCTTGAGATGCGGGCACCTCAGACTCGGGCACCTCAGACTTGGGCGGCTCAGCCTCGAGCAAGAAAGGGAGCGGCAGCGTCCTCAGGCGCTCGTGGGCTCGGCTCCTTGGAGCCGAGCTTTTCGATCCCGCGAGACTTGCTCGGCGGCGGAGTTTCTGGCGCAGCGCAGCAGGCATCTTCAGTGACTCCCATGTCAAGTGCGGACAAATCCCTCGTGGACTGTCTGCCCCCACTTGTCTTTCACCTGTCGACACCTCTGGTCATCCTGACAGGATCGAAACCGAGAATTTCGGGCCTCCGAGCCCCAGAAGGCCGGTGCTAACCGGCCCCGACAGATAATGCTAGCAAATTTCGTAGCGTCTTAGCTAGCATTTCGCTCGCCTCAAGAGAAAGGCGAAAAGAATGCGCAAAACCCTTGCGCAAAGCGATATCGACCCGCGGTCAAAACGGTCTTCTTAGTGACTTCGTGTCCTGGTGGTTAATCCAAGACGGTTTCACCACCAAGACACAAAGACACTAAGAAAACCTGAAGCCTGAGGCCTGACGCCTGGCGCCTGAACGCACGCGTGCAACCCACAGTGGCGCGATGTTTACGCCCGTCGCAAGATCCCAGCCCTGGCGGGCTGGACTAAAGGAATACCGGGCCTTTGGCCCTGTAAAACCGCACTCGTACGAGCACGAGCACGAATCTGAAGCTTTTAGCCTGAAGCCTTTAGCCTGAAGCCTGAAGCCTGCTCAGTACCCAATCCCGGCCCGGATCACGAACGAATCCTTCAGGTCGATGTTGTCGGCCGGGTTGTACTTGTAGAGCAGTTCGCGGTTGAAGACGTAGCCGATTTCGGCGAAGCCGATGCGGCGGCCTTCGCGCATCATCTCGTTGCGGCCCCATTCCAGTCCCAGCAGCAAACGGATGTCGTTGATGTCGATCGAGTCGGTCGAGCCGTTAGCGCGTTTGACCGTCCAAGCTCCGCCGCCGTAGTAGCCGCCGACGTACCACCACGTGTCCCAGTTGCCGATCGTGCTTAGGTACTGCGACAGCTTCGGTTCGGGGAAGAACAAGTCGAAGCGCGTGCCGGGATTGGGCTGCCACAAGATGCCGCCGGCGGGCAGCAGTTTCACGCGATTGCGGTCGAGGTAGACGACGCCCGCTTTGAGTGTCGTAGTCGGCGTCAAGCGCACGCGGCCGATGCCGCGCCCCTGAATGCGGATGCTGTCGCTAGTAAAAGTATTGAAGTCGCTAAACACACCGACGCGCACGCCCAGCTCTGCGCCCAGCAAACGCAGCGGATCGGATTGCCAGCCGGTATCGAGAAACGCGCTGTAGGCCTTCGAGGGGAGATCGGCTGGCGAGGGGGCGTTCGGGCCATCCCACTGGTGCAGCGAAAACGATGGCAAGATGTAAACCGGCTGCGTCGAGAACAGAAAGTTCGGCACGGCGAACGCCAGCGACACGTCGGTATCGTTGATCATCAGCGAATTGGGCGAGTTGTCGCCG
>JBQCEI010001221.1:0-3475 GCA_051960375.1 Aureliella sp.
GTATGTCGGCCCTGAAAGGTGCCGTTCATTTGTTAGCGCCGGCTAATAGTGCGGCCTGTCACGGCAGTGGTCGCCAAAGGAATGAGCGGCCCTGTCAGGGCCGACATGCTGCGTGCCCATTTACCCAGGGCTGCGTCGGCCTGCCGGCCTCCTTGCCCTGGGCTGACATAAGCGACCTTACAGGTCGCAATACCAGAGCCGGCAAAGCAGCATAGGAGAGGAGCTGCACACCGCTTCACAAGACAGCGAAATTCCAGGCCACTAAACTGCTAGAAGCAAGAGCTAGAAGCTGTCTTGCTCAACTGCTGCCAGGGCGTCTTCTTCGAGCTTGTGTTGCGGCACTACCTGCGTGACGTTCACTTTGCTGCGCTTCAGTTCTTCGATCTGAGCGGCCATCCGCTGCAGGAGGTTGGCGATCTCTGTGCCAGCCGCTTCGCCGACGTGTACACTGAGCGCTTTGCGTGCTTGGTAGCTTAAGCCGAGATTCGTACTCATCGTTTGCCTCAGTAAAGGTGTGGGGGTTACTCGACGGTGACACTCTTAGCCAGGTTGCGCGGTTTGTCCACGTCGCAGCCGCGCAGTGTGGCGATCTCATAAGCCAGCAACTGCAGCGGTATCGCGGTCACAGCCGGCTGAAGGAAATCTTCCGCGCGCGGGATCTCGATCACTTCATCAGCCAGCCTTGCGACCTGCGGATCGTCGTGGTCAACAATAGCGATGACAGGCCCACCTCGGGCTTTGACTTCTTGAAGATTACTCAAAACTTTGTCGTAGACAACGCCTCGCGGAATGATAAAGACCGAGGGTGTATTTTCGTCCACCAGCGCAATTGGGCCGTGTTTCATCTCGGCCGCGGGGTAGCCTTCGGCGTGGATGTAGCTGATCTCTTTGAGCTTGAGCGCCCCTTCGAGAGCCGACGGGAAGTTGTAGTTGCGCCCGAGGTACAAGACGTTGCTCGCGTCGGCAAAACGCTCGGCGACCGCTTTGACGCGGTGGTGGCATTCGAGGGCCTGCTCGACGAGCGTCGGCAGTTCTTCGAGCCTCGAGATGATCCGCTGGCCCGCTTCGAAGCTCAGGCCGCGCAAGCGCCCGAAGTGCAGCGCGAGCAAGCCGAGCACGGTGAGCTGCGCCGTGAAGGCCTTGGTCGAAGCGACCCCGATCTCGGGGCCGGCGTGCAAGTAGATGCCGCCGTCGGCCTCCTGAGCGATGCTGCTGCCGATCACGTTGCAGATGGCGAGCGTGTGGTGCCCTTTGCGTTTCATCTCGCGGAGCGCTGCCAGCGTGTCGGCCGTCTCGCCGCTCTGCGTGATGCCGAAGATCAGCGTGTCGTGATCGACCGGCGGATTGCGATAGCGGAGCTCGCTGGCATATTCGACTTCGACCGGCAAGCGCGCCAGTTCCTCGATCATGTACTCGCCCACCAGCGCCGAGTGCCAGCTCGTGCCACAGCCGGTCAGCAGGATCCGCCGCACCGATCGCAGTTGCTGCGGCGTCAGATTCAGTCCGCCGAACTTGGCCGTCGCATTGTCTTTATCGAGCCGGCCGCGCAGCGCGTTGCGAATCGTTTGCGGCTGCTCGTAGATCTCTTTGAGCATGTAGTGGCGAAAGCCGCCCATCTCGACATCCATCGATTGCGAGGAGAGCGTTTGCACCTGCGGCCGCACTCGGCCTTGATCGCGATGGATCACTTGGATGGCATCGGACCGCATGACGGCCAGCTGATGATCGGCCAGATAGATAATTCGCTCGGTGAAGCCGACCAGCGGTGAAGTATCGCTGGCGATGAACTGCTCGCCCTTCCCTACGCCGATCACTAGCGGACTGCCGCAGCGGGCCGCGATGAGCAGATCGGGACGCTCGCGGAAAAGGATCACGAGTCCGTAGGTACCGCGGAGCTGGACGAGCGTTTGCTGAACCGCTTCGACGTAGCGCTCGACCGAGTCGGGCGGCGCGGCGGTGTTGATCGAAGTGTGCTTGAGGCAATCGGCGATCAGATGCGCGATCACTTCGCTGTCGGTCGCCGAGTGAAAGGTGTAGCCGCGCGACTGGAGGGTTTGCTTGAGCGATTCGTAGTTCTCGATGACGCCGTTGTGGGCGAGGGCCAGCACGCCGTTGCCGCCCAAGTGCGGGTGAGCGTTCTCGCGGGTCGCCGGCCCGTGCGTCGCCCAGCGGGTGTGGCCGATGCCGGTGGTGGCCGTTTGCGGCCGATTGGCGACTGCCTTGTCGAGCTCGGCGACGCGTCCGGCCACGCGCGTTACGCGGAAGCCTTCCTGTCCGTTCAGGGTCGCGATGCCCGCGCTGTCATAGCCGCGGTATTCCAGGCGGCGCAGACCGCTGAGCAAGAACCCCGAGGCTTGGTTGTTTCCGATATATCCGACTATGCCACACATGCTGATTGTTCCGAGGGGGATGGGCTGCAGAGCTCGGCGACGCTACCACAGCGTAGCTCGCAGTTCGCTTCGCGGCGTCAGGCTGGGACCCATCGAAACGCGGAAACGAGCCACCCGCTAGATTGCTGGCATTCGGAAGAGATCAGGTTTTAGTGGCTTTGTGTGCCACTGGCCTTAGCCAGTGTCTTCGCTTCGAAGTGTGAAGCGATGCAAAAGGCCAGTGTTCCACGTCCAAGTAAAGTCAGAGCGACCGTTCTTTTTGCGCGCGGTTCTCGGGCATTGGAAATGATCTAGCTCTTGAAAGCTTATAACTTCGACGGAGGAGACACTGGCTAGGGCCAGTGGCACACGACGCGGAGAGCGCGGAGGAAGTTGCTAAGGTGGCTTAGTGGAACGCCAAGTCCCAGGCAACGACGAAGATCGCCGCATCGACCAGGGCGTGGCTGATCCATGGGCCGGCGACCGTGCCGGTGCGGCGATAGAGCACGGCCCAGACGACGCCGCCAACGGCTACCGAAAGTGCAAAGAAAAGCGTCATCAGTGAGTAGCCGCCGAAGTATCGCGCGAGCACGATTACGTGGTGCGCCATGAACCCGAGGCTCGAGATCGCGACCGCCCACGGCACGGAAACAACATCGCTCAGACGTTTGAAGATGAACCAGCGCCAGTAGTATTCCTCGAGTCCCGAATGCACGAGCGAGTAGAAGATGGCCGCGCCGAGCAGCAGCGGTTTCGAGTCGAGCCCCATGCTGGACAGCTTCTCGCCAGCGGCCACGCGCGGACCAACCATCCAGCCGCTCGGCATGAGCACGTAGAAGTAGAGAGCGATGGCGGCCGCGCCGATCACCAGGCCGCTGGCTACACCGAGCAAACTGCTGAGCCCGTACTTGGGCTGGATCGCGCGGCTCGATTCCAGCGGCTCGGAGGACTGGCCGGCTAGCCGTACGGCCACGCGCCACGCTAGCAGTGGCAAGAGGAACTGAACGGTCTTGCCGATTGCGTAGGCTGTCTGCTGGAGGATCGGAGCGGAGCCTTCGAGCGCCTCGAAGTAGATCCAGGTGACGAAAGTCGGCAGGACGAGCCCG
>JBQCEI010001222.1:0-4340 GCA_051960375.1 Aureliella sp.
CGTGGTTTCGTTCTGTACGCGTTTGGCCACGTAAGCCGCCCGCTGAAAGGCGCTGTGAGTCAGCACGCCGGTGTACTGGCCCGCGCTGGCGATTTCGTAAGCCTGTTTGACCTGCGAGAGAATCTGGGCTTCGCCGACGATCATGCTGTCGAGGCTAGCGGCGACAGAGAACAGATGCTTGATCGCCTCATCGTTGCGCAGTTCGATCAGCTGCGGCGAGATCTCGCCGGCCACTAGCCCGTGGTAGTTGGCCAGAAACTCGCTGACCGAATCCTTGGTCGGCAAGCAGTCGGCGGCGGCCGAGGCGGCGTAAAACTCGACGCGATTGCAGGTGCTCAGCAGCACAGCTTCGGCTTGCGGAACGCAGCGGCTGAACTTGGATAGCGCGTCGGACACCTGGTGCGACTGGAAGGCCAGTCTTTCGCGAAGCTCCAGCGGGGTGCGATGGTGGCTGCAGCCGATCATCAACCAATGCATCGGGGACCGGCTCCCTGATCATTGATCGTCAGCGGCTCTCGCCCTTTGGCCGTATGCGTTTCGCCGGCGTGTTGATTCGGCGAGAGCAGTACAAAGCCGAGCACCAGAGCTAGGAATACAAAATTGGCGATCGTCAGATAGGCGGTCCGCTTGCCGCCGAAGGCTCGATAAGTCGTCAGCTCGATAATCACCGCGGCCAGGGACCAAGCGCACAGAGCGAACGTAAACAGAATGCCGCTGCTAAGCCACGCCACGTGGCCGTCACGGTTGAGATTCATCACGATCCCCGACAGCAACCCGACGGCCAGCATCGCGAAGCTGATGAACAAGCAGGGGCGATTGAGCGACTGGAGATACTCGAGCGACGGCAAGCGAAAACCGCGGCGCGATTTGAGCTTGCGCTTGAGGCGATACGAATGCACTAAATACATCAGGCCCGTGGCCATGCCGACGGTGATCACCATCGTCGCCAGCAGCAAGCTGATGGCGTGGATCGTGCGCCACAAGCTGACGGTCGTCTCGCGCTCAAAAGGTTCGGAGTTGCGAAGTCCCAGCGCCAGTCCGATGCTCGCCAGCAGCAGCGGCAGGATGAACGTGCCAAAGGCGTTCTCGGGCCGGCGGATCAGCAGCAGCAGATACAAACTGGCGATGCCCCACGCGACCAGCAAAGCCCACTGAAACCACGACGAGAGCACGCCTTGGGCGGGCATGTCGAACCAGAGCCGGTCGGCCAGGAACATCGTATGCGTGAGCCAGCCCAGGCTCATCGCTCCGATCAGCCACAGCGGGCGGCTGCGGAAGGGGAAGGCCAAGCGCGAATACTCGAGCACAGCTACGATGAGGTAGCTGAGCAGAAAGCACCATACGGTCACACCAAACTTCATCGTGCTCGTTCCTGCTCCAGGGATTTTCCGTCCCTCGGTCCCATTCTGTTTACTACCGCGGAGGACGCGGAGAGCGCGGAGAGTTGTTCTCTGCGGTCAATGGAAAAAGGCCAGCCGTTCCGCTGGGTGGCGAAAGGGCTGGCCAATCTTAGATTATCTTAACGGGAGCAACCGATCGAGCGAACTTTAGCGAAGACTAATCCCAGTCTTCGTCCTCGTCCTCCTCATCCTCGGCATCTTCCTCCCAATCCTCATCTTCTTCGTCGTCCCACTCATCCTCGTCTTCATCATCCTCATCGTCGACTTCTTCCCAGTCGCCTTCTTCTTCGTCCTCGAGGTCTTCTTCTTCCTCTAGGTCTTCCCCTTCTTCTTCCTCGAAGTCCTCGTCTTCGTCCTCGTCTTCGAAGTCTTCATCTTCGTCCCCGTCGTCGAAGTCCTCATCTTCGTCCTCGTCGTCGAAGCCCTCGTCGTCATCTTCGTCGACGGCGCGCAGCTGCTGCGCCTCGAGGAGGAAGTTTTCGGCGTCGTCGGCCGAATCTTGAAGAAGTGTGGCAACCGAAAAACTCTGTTTCACCGTGGACTCCTTTACGTCTTTGCCTGGCTCTGAGTCTTGTTCGCTGGATGATTCTGACAAATTGTTATTTACGTTGACGAGAGGCTCAATGCCGCTAGATCCGTTGATCCATTCCGACCGGGGTAAGCGATCGGCACTTCTCAACCCGAACATTTGTAAAAAAAATCGGGTGGTCCCGTATAGATACGGTCGCCCCAGATCTTCGCTACGCCCGCTAATCCTTACCAGATCCTTCTGCATTAACTGCTTCAAAATTTCACCGCAACTGACTCCGCGAATCGCCTCGATGTCGGCGCGCGGGACCGGTTGTCGGTAAGCCACAATCGCCAAAGTCTCCATGGCCGACTGCGTCAATCGCAATTCGCCCGGCACGTGCTGCAGGCGCCGTAGCCACGGCGCAAACTGCGGTCGTGTCAGCAAGCAGAATCCTCCTGCCACTTCTTCAATGCGAAAAACTCGTCCCCTGCTATCGTAGCGGTGGTTCAAAAGCCGGACCAGTGTACGCGCTTCGGTAGCATCCGCCAACCCTGCAACCTGCGCCAATTTCCTGCTCGAGAGCGAATCTCTCGCCACAAACAAAACCGCTTCGACCACCTGCATCTTTTGCGCGTCGGTCGCTCCAGCCGGTGGCCGCTCGGCCACCGGCTCTGGCTCGGCCGACAGCAAGTTCATCAATGTCCAATACGCGCGCGAGGCCGGCTGGGCAGGACCTAGGCCGCCTGCCTGCCGCGGCAGCCCTCCTGCCGCTCCGATCCGTCGCTGCTGCCACATGGCTCCGCTCCTCCGCCCGTTTGCATGAAGGTAGTTCCACGCTTTGCTTTTCACCGCGCGAGTGCGCGGTAAAAATTGCTGAGCGCGGCCCCTCTGGGCCGCCGCTCTCAGCCAAGCCTGGGAACGAGCCAGCCACAGGGCTACAATATCTCCTGCTTCTTATCCCGTCTCTTCCGAGAGATTTGTTGTACTAGTTGACCGAGTCTCTCACCAGGGGACCGCTCCCGCGCACCTATGAGTACTCCGACGCCCGGTTCTTCTGCACCTGAAACGCCAGCGCCCAACAGGCCGACGTCCAGCGCTCCTGCAGCGAGCGCTTCTACCTCTGATACTCTTCGGTCGGCAAGTCCCGCCCCGGACGCTACGACGCTATCCCCTGTATCTCCGGAGAGCGGCTCCAAACTTGAACCTTTGTCGGCCGCGGGTAGCGATCAAGCCGCTTTGGTCGTTGACCCGCTCCAACGCGCTGTGGCAATACCCGAAGCGGGGAGCGCCGTGAAAGGGCCGACGCGAAAATCCTTTCGCTGGGCGATTTGGCTCACCGCGTTTCTCGTATTGGGGGTGGTCGGAGCCATCTTGAGCTTGGTCTACCTCTCTGCCAGCTGGGTCAGCGGAACCGAGTTCGATGCGGTCAACTGGGCGAGCCGCGACTTTGAGTTCATGCGCGATCCGATCACCGAAACCCAACTGACCAGCATCAAACATAGCAGCGGCGGTTTTACGCTCGATGCGTCCATCGCGCCTCTCATCGCCGGCGGCCCAGCGCGGCCGGCGCTGCCGCGCTGGGATCTGGTTACCATCCATCGCGGCATGTCGTCCGCCACGGGCGAGGCCCATATACTGCTTGAGTACCTGCAAGCGTCCGACTACCAAGGCCAAAACGTCTGGATCGAGTGGACCCGCAGCCATGGCAAAGCGGCTCCGATCCTCTGGGCCGCGGTCCGCGACGCGGTGCACCTGGAGCGCTACGATCGCCTGCCGGAGATCTTCGATCAAGTCCGCGTCGACGACGACCCCAAGGCGCTCAAGGCGGCACTGGCGAAGATCATGCTCGGCGTGGCCGTCGACGAGGCGCAGACTCAAATGAAGGCCGGCGATAAAGCCGCCGCTCGACTCGCGGCCCTGGTCGGCCTCAGCTACGGCCATTCCGACGAGCTTCGCTCGCTGGCCGGCGGCGCGCCGAGCAACATATCGAGCGATGTATCCAGCGACGCTGCTGACGATGCTCAAGATGATGCACAAGCTGAAGCACCGCGCGATGCAGGAGATGATGCTGCGGGCGATGATACACCTGATGATACGGACGATGCGTTCGGCGATGACGGCCAGGAAAAATGAACCGCTCTTGTCAAAAGGAACCGAGTTATCACTTCGGCTAGTGGGTCGCTCGCAGACGGGACGATAGAGCCGGGCTCGGCTGGCGAGAGTTCAGTGGAACGGGACTTGGCTGGGCAGGCGATCTACCTCGATCATGCTGCCACCACGCCGCTGGCTCCCGAGATCGCGGAGCTGCTCGCTGCGCTCTATCGCCAGACGTGGGCCAATCCGGCCAGCCAGCATCGCGCCGGCCGCTCGGCCTTGGCTCAGCTGGAAGATGCCAAGGACCGCATCAAAGCCGCTTGCCTGGGCACGAC
>JBQCEI010001223.1:0-3166 GCA_051960375.1 Aureliella sp.
CTCTGTCCCGGAAAGCCGCCAAGGCGTCCAAGTCGGAAAAGGCTGTCATCATCGACAAGCTCCGTAAGCTCACCCCGGGCGCCCCGGAAATCATCGATCGCCTGGAACTGAACGCTTAGTTCGACGGACACCCGGAATCGATCCTCACATGTCTGCTTTACCGCGGAGGCGCATAGAGCGCAGCGAATTTCCTCCGCGCTCGGCGCCGCCGCGGTAAAACGGGCCGCCTGTTCCTTGCGAACTTGATCGTTAGAATACTTGTCTCAAGACTTGGTTCGGCAATTGCACGAAACCCCAGGACAAACGATCAACCCCACAACCGAGGAGCTTAAGCGATGGGTGGCAAGACACTTGAAATTACCGACGACAATTTCCAGAACGAAGTTGTCAATTCCGAGGAAGCCGTGTTGGTCGATTTCTGGGCTCCCTGGTGCGGTCCTTGCCGGCAAATTGCTCCCCTGATCGATCAACTGGCTGAAGAATACGCCGGCTCGGTCAAGATCGGCAAACTGAACATCGATGAGAACCCCCAAGTCACCAGCCAGTTCGGCATCCAGAGCATCCCGACGCTGATGGTCTTCAAGGGGGGCGAAGTCACCGAACGCTTCGTCGGCATCCCGCCGCGCACGCGGCTGACCGAAGCGCTGAACTCGGCGAAGGGCTAGGGCAGGCGCCAGGCTTCAGGCTTCAGGCTTCAGGAAAAAACAGTGGGCGGGAGTTGGATCGCGATGGTCTGGCTCCCGCTTCTTTATTTATCTCTGCGTTATCTCCGCGCTCTCTGCGCCTCCGCGGTAAAGATTGGCTGCTACAAATTGCGCAAGAACTGCAGCGAATACCGCAGCGACTGCACGATGTCTTCTGAGTAATCGCGCTCGACGATGTACCAGCCGCGATAGCGATGCTCCTCGAGCGACGCGATGATCTGCGGAAACTCGGCCGTGCCTCGCCCGAGCGGCACTTCGACGCCGCGTCCACGGGCCAGGTCGCGGACGGCGTCTTTGGCATGAACCAGCAGCGTATGCCGGGCGCACTTCGGCAAGGCGTCTTCGACCGAAAAGTTGTTGACGATCAAGTTGCCTGGGTTGAACGTGATGCCGATCGCTGTCTCGCGCAGCGAATCGATCAGCCCAGCTAAACGTTCGCCCGGCTCGGAGCCCGTCTCGGCTCCGAGCATCGCGCCGACCCGTTGGCCGTAGCGTGCCAAGTCCGTCAAACACTGCGTCATCAGATGGTAAGCCTCGCTGTCGGTCTCCTCGGGAACGCGACCGACTTGATTGACGACGACCGAAGCGCCCAGGCTGTAGGCAAACCGCATCGCTTCTTTGGTGCCATCGATGCGGCGTTCGAGATTCTCCGGCACGTCGTAACCGCGGGCGGTGTGGAAGCGCACCGCTGCAACCCGCAAATTGAGATCATCCATCATTTTTCGCAGCTGTCTCCGCCCGGTATCGCTAAGTTCCTGTGGGCGAATGTCGTTGCGAGCGTCGATTTCCACTCCTTGGGCACCCAACTGTGCTGCCGTGAGCAAGGCTTTCTTCAGCGGCATGCGCAGGCTTGCCCGTTGGATTCCTATATTCACGTCGGCCATGATGTCTTTCCTCAGTCACAAAAGTACCCATTCGCAAAGCGGCGCATGCCAGGAGCGGCCGGCTCGCCGGTTCGGCGCCGCACGCCTGCTGCGCAACTGCCCGGCGCTTTTGCGCTGCCCGGCGCTTTTGCGCTGCCCGGCGGCGGTTCGCTGGCCGGCGTGGGCTGCGTGGGTGATCCTGTTGATGCTTGTCGGCAACTGCCAGCCGCGGCTGCGGGCCGGCGACTTGCAAGCCGAGAAAATCTACGCTTGGGAGTTTCAGCGTAGCGAAGATCGCAATCTGGACCAGTGGCCTGATGGCTGGCGACGCCGCAGCGGCCGCAAGTTCCCCGGCTATATTCCGGTCGGTATCGCTCCGCGCGATCCCGAAGCGTTCGAACTGGCCCGCCAGGCCGAGCCGACCCTCAGCCGCATGTGGCTGGCCTATCAATCGGGGCGGTACTGGAACCAACTGATCCCCGAAACCACTCCCGAACCGATCGCCCGGTTCATGGATCGCTTCATCGTCAACCGCTGTCTCCGGATCGATATGGACGGTGGAGCAGTGGAGCTGGAAAGTCCCCCGCTGGCCCTCGACAAACGCTTCACGTATACGCTCGACGTTTCGCTCGCCACGCAAGGGCTCAGCGGTCATCGCGCGTGGGCCGAACTGTTGTTGCTCGATGCCAAAGACAAAGTGGTCGGCGGCGCCAGCACCGGCTCGGTCACCGGTGAGACCGATTGGCAAGTCCTCTCGACCAGCAGCCTCACCTCGGAAGCCCTCAGCTATGGCCGAGTCGTCGTGCATGTCGAGCCGCTGAAATCGCGGCAGCTCAGCGGCCGAGTCGACATCGACGAGATCCGCTTGTACCGCATGCCCAAGCTGGAGCTGACGATCAATGCGCCGCACCACGTCGCTTTGCCCGGCCAGCCGATCGATGTCAGCTGTACGGTACTGGGAGTACACGATGCCAGCTCGAGCGTCCACTTCAAGCTGATCGACCACTTCGGCAAAGTCACGGAGCAGACGACCGCGCCGCTGGAGCCGATCCCGGCGCAGAAGCCCGCCGGGGATGACAAGAAGTCGGCCGCCGCTACGATGCTGACCGCGATCGGTCTGTCGCCGCGCGCGCAGAGCTCGCTCGCGGACGCTTCGCCGGTCGCCATCCAGCAGCAGGTCGAGCAGCACGTCGACGGAGTCGCCCGCTGGCAACTCCGCGTGCACGAGCCGGGCTACTATCGCGTCGTCGTCGATCTGGGCCGCACGTCGCACAACACCGAGTCGCGACAGATTTCGCGCGAGGCTTCGTTGGCAATCATCGAAGATGCGCGTGTCGGGGTGATGGGCCCGTTCGGCTGGTCGCTGCCCGATTTCAATTCGCAGTTCACTCCCGAAGTCGTTCCCGAACTGGTCAAGCTCGGCGGAGTCGGCTGGCTGAAGATTCCGGTGTGGTTCGATCCGCGCGATCTCGATACGGCCAAGCGATTATCGCTGCTGCTGGAACGACTGGACCTGCGCAAAGTCAACTGCGTCGGACTGCTCGATCGACCGCAGCCTGCCGACGGTCAGTTGCACCAGCGGCAGCCCGCTGCGGCAGT
>JBQCEI010001224.1:0-2630 GCA_051960375.1 Aureliella sp.
GTTCGGCGTCGCCAAAGCGCCAGGGCGGTTCTCTACCAATCACAGCCGCGCCACAGCAGGGCGATGATAACGATGGGCAAAGGCAAACCTAGCAACCACATCGCCAGCGCGTAGCGAACTTTGCCCGAGCGCAGCTTGGCTTGAGCAACCACGGTTTGTACACGGCGTTTCATTGATGTCACTTTCTTAGTTGAGATTTGAGAAAAGCTAACGGGCGTTTACCTCGAGACGTTCGATCGAGTAACGACCTAGCTGACCGCTCGCTGAAGACCAGGCTGCAACAGTTGCAGCAGGCGTTGTTGCTGCAGCTGAGCGATCGCGCGACGACGATCCTTTTCATGCGCCGACCAAGAGCTACGGATTTGTTCTTGGCGAAGCAGACGGCAGTCGCGAGTCGGAAACGGTACAGACTTGGTAGCGGTCGATGTCGATCGGATCACGGTGGTAAACTCCATTTTTAGAAATCAAGCCATACGTTTTAAAAGGTGATTTATCGCCGCGTTCGAAGACAGACGAGTGTTCGACGCCTACAGGCGATAAAGAGATGCTTGATCGATTGCGATCAACGCATTGCGTTTCGGATATGGGGTAGAGCAACCAGTGTGCCAATGCGTTTTTGGCCGAGTGTCCCAACAGCTTGCCGGAAAAAAGAAGGGCTCTTTCAGCCGAGAGAAGATGCGGTTTCCAAGGCGATCGGCGGCTTGGTCGGTGCGATGATCACGTTGGACGTTTTGCGCGCGGCCGATGGGCTGGCAAAGCTTGAAAGACGTTTTACCGCGGAGGACGCAGAGGGCGCGGAGAGCGCGGAGTCGCTCGGCAACAGGACCGCAAAAGCCAATAAAAAACGCACGAACCACCGATTGCTCGGCAATTCGTGCGCTGTCCCATGTGTCAACAGAGCTGCGGAACGCGTTCCCGCTCTCTCTTTTTCTCTTGCGCGATGGAAGCCTCAGAGATGCATCCGCAGCTGCTGAACTTCGCGACGCTTGCGGCGCGTTCGCTTACGGCCGAGTTGCCGGAGCGTTGTCGGTCGCTTCGATTCGGTCGGCTTGATTTTCACCAGCCTTCTCTACGGCGTCAGCCTTGGCTTCGCCTTTCTCTTCGATGGCATCGGCATGGTGCTCGGCCGAATCGGTCTTGGCGTTGCCCAGAGCGTCTTTGCCGGTCGATTGACGGACGTTGTCAGCCGCTTGATCGTGGCTTTCGCGAATCGCATCGGCTTCGGCCTGCGATTCTTCGCGAACCGCATTGGCTTCGTGCTTGGTGACCGAATCTTCACATCCAACCATCACGCCCGCCGACAGGGCGAGCAATCCCAATCCCAGTAACTTTTTCATCGTCTATTCTCCGACCCTTTTGAGTTGAAATCTCGCAGCTAACCATCGAGCGAGAACGAAAAGCGAGAATTGCACATTGTGTGCCAAATGGTTGCGCGGCTTGCAGCCACCGCACAGGTAAGCGGCATCTCGCCCCGGAGGGGCCGACGTCAGTAGACCGGGGCGGAAGCCCCGGGGCCCCGTTACCCCGCCAGTCCTGCCGGCACCAACGTCAGTGGTAAGTAGCGTGGCCGCGAGCGGACGGCGATGCGCCGGGCGGTGAATGCTTCGCCGTCGAGCGTCAGTGGCGAAGGGGTTGGGCACTGGATCACCAGCTCGCTGGCCGTGAAGTGTTCAACCAGGCTGTGCTCCAAGTGAACGCCGGCTAAAAAGGTCGCTCCGAGGTGGGCCAGCTCTGCGGTCGTCCCTTGCCTGACGACGACCACATCCATAATGCCGTCGTCGAGCTTGGCGGGCGGCGCTACGCGGTAGCCGCCTCCGCAGTACGGACCGTTGGCAATAAAAAGATTCAAGATCCCTTCGACCCTGCGCTCGTCCCCCTGCCCTACTTTGAGGCTAATGGAAAACGGTTCCAGATCACCGATGGCTCGCCAGAACTGCGTCAGGTACGCCAGAGCTCCCCACCGCGATTTGATCTCTTCGGTGACATGCTGCGTGTTCCGAGCGCTGGTGCCCAGCGTGAGCATGTTCGCGCAGCAGCGGGGCGCCGGTGCGTCGTCGAGCTGGACTTCCAGCAGATCGATCGTCGCCGTGTCGTTCTGCTCGGCGATTGAACCAGGCTGCATCTTGAGCTGGCTGAGCAACTGGTTCAGCTCGGCAAAGTGCTCGGTGAGCGCTCGCGCCAGGTCGTTGGCGGTTCCTGCGGGGGTCAACCAGCATGGCAGCGGTCGCGCGTTGCGGATCAAGCACTCTCCGACCATGTTGATCGTTCCATCGCCGCCGATGATCCACAACCGTTCGGGCTGCGTGGCCTCGATGCGTTGCCAGAGGTCATCCACCGGGTGCTCGCGGTCGAGCTCGCCGCAGATTTGCAGATCTTTGCAAGAGAGCAGCTCATCGGCCAGCTTGGGAAAGTTTGTGACAAGGCTTTGCTCGTTGCCGACGACGAGCGTGCGTTGATTCAGACAGCTCTTGATCGCGATGGTGCTTGCTGGTGCGCCGGACATCGAAGTCACATCCTTGGCTGGCAGAGAACGCTTGGAATTAGTCGCGCGCAAGTGGATCGCGCGGTTTGCTGGCTGCGAACCAGCTGGAGCTACTGACAGGGTGGTGCTGCTCGGCGGCCAGTCGAGG
>JBQCEI010001225.1:0-3965 GCA_051960375.1 Aureliella sp.
AAAACGTTTTAATCTCCCGCCACGGCCCGAAGCCGCGAAGGGAAGAGAGTGAAGAGGGCTTAGCGCCGGCGGCGTTCGCGGGCGTAGCGGATGGCGCAGCCGACAGGCGGAGTTTCGGTCACGGCGATGGGCTTGCCGTTGAGCGTGGCTGCGATCGCGTCCTCGACGTAGCGAGTCTTCACGTCGGCCTCTTTGGTGCTGTCGTCCATCGCTCCCATGTAGACGATCTTCCGCTGCTTGTTCAGCACGAAGAACTCGGGCGTGCGCACCGCCCCGTATTGCTTAGCGATCTTTTGCGATTCGTCGTACAGGTACGGAAAGACGAACTTGCGCTCCTCGGCCCGCTTCTTCATGGCCGGCATCTGGTCGGCTTCGATCTTGTTGACGTTGATCGCCACCACGCCGACGCGTGCATCGGGCGCCTGATACTTCTGAGCCAGCCGATTGATCCGCTCTTCGTAATCGACCGCGTAAGGGCAGCTGTTGCAGGTAAAGACTACCACGACGACATCGCGCTGTTCGAGATCCTTGAGCGAGTGGCGTTTGTCATCGACTCCCGGCAGATCGACCCAGGCGGCTCCCTGGTCGCCGACGTTTACGCTGGGATTGTATTGGCCGGCAAAAGCACGCGGCACAGCGCCGACCAGCACACCACCCACCACCGCCGCTACTGCCATGGAAAAAGACCTGCGATCGATACGTGTCATGTCAATTCTCAGCCTCGGGTGATAGCGGTGAAACAGCGACTTGGCCGCCCGCGGCAACCGGTCGAGGCTTTTGATTATCAGTGCTCGAGGTAGCGTTTGAAAGGGGGTTCTCCGAGGCTCGTTCCATTGCGTTTTTGTGCTGTCCGGGCTGCGGAGATGCAAGGCGTTTTACCGCGGAGAGGCGGAGAGCGCGGAAAAATGCTTTGCAACTTTCCTATCTCCGCGGGATTACCGGACCAGATAAAACGCGGCGATTTCCAATTTGAGCGACGGCTCAGCGCGGCGTGCAATCTCTTCTGCCCAAGCCGGATTGCTCTGTCGAATCACGGCTCCCAAGATCGTGGCTCCAACCAAACGAGAGCTCTTATTAGAGACGAGCCGCTTGACCAACGGCGTCAGTTCGCTTTCCGGAAAACATTGAGCGACAATCGTGGCGTCTGAGGGGTCGCCGTGACTGAATAGCAACTTGTTAAAATCTAAGCTGGCCAGGCCGTCGTCCTTTTCTTCAGCGTACTTTTCAAGCAACGCGGCGTACTCCGCTTTCGCATCGTCCTTACGGCCGGCTTTGAAGAACAGTCGGCCCAAAAGCAGCTGACAACCATCGTCGATGCCTCGTTTGGCAAGATCACGCGCGGCGTGAGCCAGTGAGAGAAACTGATCGGGCTTTTGCATCTCCAGGGCCACTTCAGCCCGATGGTACTGTTCCAGGAACGCGATCTTATCTAACGATGCGCCTCCGAAGGGGCCGTTCTTAGCTTGCTCGATCTGGTACTCGACATAGCCAGGCTCGGTCAAGCCGGGGCGGGCCTTTGCCTTTTCCAACTCTGCGATGGCTTTACGCTTCCGATCCGCATCCTCAATCTTGTCCGCCATGCGCCTGGCTTCCTCCCACTTGGCCAGTTCGATGTATTCGGAACAAATCTGCTTGGCGGCTAGATCTCGCGCCCTAGCAGACTCAACGAGAGCCAGCTGAGATTCAGCGTCTTGGAAATCGCCTCGCTGCGACTGCCGGACGGCAACGAATGCCAATGCCTGCTCTCTCAAAGCTGGGTTTTGAATCGACCGAGCCGTTTTGACCGCAGTCTGCACACGGTCGCCGCTCGAGAGCCCATCGGCAAGAAACAAAAGACCCTCGTCATGCAAGTCAGCAAACCCGCCGTCACCGAGCGTTTGCAAGAGTTTGTGGGCGGCTTCGACATGGCCGTGCTGACCGAGGCTCAGCATCGCCAGACTTAAATCGTATTGCATGTGGTGCCTGGGCAAATTGGGAGCAGCGACTTCCTGTTCCATGCTCTCGATGAGGCGTTCGATCCACAGCTGCTCCGTCGCGCCGGCATCCTGCGCATCAACCGTCGTGCACCAAGAAAGCCCGCCAACGATGCCCACAAGGGCAACCAGCGTTCGCAACCACAAAACCATGTTCCTTCTTTCCTTCGCGTCTTCGCGGCTTCGCGTGAGACAAATCTGATGCACCCAAGACGCTTGTGTGCCACTGGCCTTAGCCAGTGTCTTCCCCTTCGAAGTGTGAAGCGCCACGGAAAGATCAGTTTTCCAGTGTCGAGCGGCGTCCAAGGCGCGACTCCTTTATCAAGGGCTCCTTTGCCTTGGAACGGATCGCTCTCCTGGTCCGCTTTCGACTTCGAACAGTGAAGACACTGGCTAAGGCCAGTGGCACACGAACTACGCCTTCGCTTCGCTAATCATTCATCACGGGCAACAGCACGCGCGAAGCGTGTTGGCGGTCGTGCAGGATCGTGTGCGTGGCGGGCTGAGTTTCCTTCAACCAGTCGACCGTTTGCGGGCCTACGGTTTGATTGTTCGGCTCGTAGAGTGGCGCGCCGGTGCTCGAGATGGTGACGCGCAGGCGATGGCCTTTGTTGAGAATGATGCTTGTCCAGCCGATGTGCCAGGCGATCTTGGCCGGCTTGCCGGGCTCGAGCAACTTTTCACGATCGAATCCGTCGCGATACCGCGCTCGCTGCGGATAGTCCATCAGCAGCATGCTGCGGCCATCCGGGTAAACGTCCGAGACGCGGAGGATGAGATCGGTATCGGGTGCGGTCGACTTGACCCACACTTCGGCCGTGATTTCGCCGGTGATCTCGAGCGGCTCGGCAAGCGGCTGCGTAGTCCAGGTGCGTACTTCTTGCTGCTCTTCGAATGGACGAGCGTCCTTAGCCCCGGGAAAGGCGCGGCCCGGGATCTCCATCGGATGCAGCGGATCGCAGCGGTAACTCGTTCCGCTCGAGGAAGCCGTCGGCGCGTCGGCGTTCAAAACTCCATCGGCTTGAAGATAGTAACTGGTTGGCTCGACCACTGGCGGCCAGTCATCGGCAGTGCGCCAGACGTTGCCCGGGGCATCCGCTTCACCGACCGCTCCCATCACGTAGTAGCGCACCGTCGGTTCGCGCTCGATGCCGTTGTCGGCTCCTTTGAGCCAATGGTCGAACCAGCGCACCATGTGCTCGCGTTCGGGCCAAGTGGCGTTCTCGGGATAGACCATCTCACCGACGCGATTGGTTTTGTTGAGTCCTCCGTGGAGCCACGGACCCAGAAGCAGTTGCTGAGCCCCGCGCGATTTTTCGCCTCCTCGCTGCTGACGCCCGTCAAAGCTCTGGACGCTTCCCTGGATCATGAAGTCGTACCAGCTGCCGATAGTGAAACAGGGCACGTTCATCTTATTGAAGTGCAACGTGCAGTCTTCGGCTCGCCAGTAGTCGTCGTAATCGGGATGTTCATCCCATTCTTTCAGCAGCTGAGCATTGTCATCGGGATCGCGGCAGTTCGTTCCGAAATCAGCGAACCGTCCGGGCCGCGTCACGCCGCCGATGCGGTAGCCCTCATGAAACAGGCTCAGCCCCGTATCGACCATGTACTGGCAAACCAGATGCGGCGGCTGGGTGACAGCCAGAAAGTTCTGCGCGAAACCGCCTTGAGAGCTGCCAAAGGTGCCTACCTTGCCGGTGCTCCACGGCTGAGCGGCTAGCCATTCGCAAGTGTCGTAGCCATCTTGCTGCTCGCC
The DNA here is from genome assembly GCA_051960375.1 of Aureliella sp. Lineage (GTDB taxonomy): Bacteria > Planctomycetota > Planctomycetia > Pirellulales > Pirellulaceae > Aureliella. The sequence goes on from JBQCEI010001225.1 coordinate 3,730, forward strand.
CCAAGCGAGGGCTCGATAACCGACGTACCTTCCCTCGCTCAGTTGCGAGCCGCGGAAGTTGACCATCGCGACGACATAGCCTTGCCGAGCCAAGTCGGCTGATTGCTTTCTAGTCGATGCGCCAGTGAGGCTGGCGTAGCGCTGCGAGAACACGACTGGCCATTTGCCGCTGTCGCTTCCTTTGGCCTCGGGCAGATACAGATAAGCCGAAAGTTTCACGCCGTCGCGCATCGGGA
>JBQCEI010001226.1:0-2197 GCA_051960375.1 Aureliella sp.
AGAGCTCGCGAACTTGATTGGGGTCGGCGTTGGGGTTATTCTTTTTGGCGAGTCCGATCAGCGAGCCCAAGGCTTTGGCGTTGCCGTCGCGGACTTGCTCGACGACGTGCGGATTCTCTTCGAGCAACTCGCGGCACAGCTGTTCGATCTCGCCGCGGTCGACCGTTGCGATGCCCAGCGTCGCGCGAGCGGTGGCCAGGTCCGCTGTCGGATGCTCGAACCAGTACTGGAAAACTTCCTTGGCCCGCGTGTTGTCGATCTCGCCGCGCTCAATGGCCGAGACAAGTTCGGCCAACCGCTGCGCACCGACCGGCAGATCGGCGATCGTCCAGTTGCGTTCTTTGAGCGTTCGCAGCACGTCTTGCTGGATCCAGCTGCTGATCCGCTTGGCCGGCGCGCCGGCCGCCACTGCTTCGAGAAAATAATCGGCCACGTCGCGTCCCTGGCTGACGATCACGTCAGCATCGTACGCCTTGAGGGCGAATTCCTTTTCCAGGCGGCTGCGGAGCTGCGCAGGCAGTTCGCCGAGTTGGCCCTCGGCGACCTCGACCACCGAGCGTTCGATCTTCAGCGGCACCAGGTCGGGATCCGGGAAGTAGCGATAGTCGCTTGATTCTTCCTTTTCGCGCTGCGGCAGCGTCACGCCGCCGACGTCGTCCCAGCCGCGGGTTTGCTTGGGCACATCGCCGATCTTTTGGCGAGTCTTCTGCCAAGCGTCCCATTGCCGCTGAGCTTCATAGATCAAAGCCCGTTCGACCGCCCGGAAGCTGTTCATGTTCTTCACTTCGACGATCGGCGTAGCCAGCGTTTGCCCGTTTTCATCGATGTGCAAGTTCACATTCGCATCGACGCGCAGACTCCCTTCCTGCATGTTGCAGTCGGACACGCCGAGATACGTCAGCAGCAGCTTCAGTTCGGTCAGATACGACTTGGCTTGTTCAGCCGACGTCATATCGGGATACGAAACGATCTCCAGCAGCGGCGTGCCGGTGCGATTCAGATCGATGCGGCTATCGGCCTTGCCGGCCACTTCGTCGTGCATGCTCTTGCCGGCATCTTCTTCCAGGTGAGCTCGGATGATGCGCACGCGCTGCGACTGACCTTGTTCATCGGCAGGCAGATCGAGATAGCCCTCGTAACAAATCGGCTGATCGAACTGACTGATCTGATAGCCCTTGGGCAAGTCGGGATAGAAGTAGTTCTTGCGGTCCCACTTGGTGACTTCGGCGATCTGGCAGTTGAGCGCCAGCCCAGTGCGAATCGCCAGCTCGACCGCTTTCTGGTTCATCACCGGCAGCGAGCCGGGCAGCCCCAAACACACCGGACAAACCTGCGTATTGGGAGGCGAGCCGAAGCGCGTCGAGCAACCGCAAAAGAGCTTGCTGTCGGTGCTCAGTTGCACGTGGACTTCCAGTCCGATAACCAGTCGGTAAGGAGCAGCGGTCATGATTTCTGCGCGATCTAGAATTTGGTGGCGCGATTTAAAACTGGGGCGCGAGGCTGGGCGAAAAGAAGCCGGCTTGCTGAAGTTGATGCGCGGCCGAGAGCAGACGCGATTCGCTCAGCGGCGGCCCTTGAAGCTGGATCGACAGCGGCATCGGAGGAGCCCCGTCGGTAGCGTTGCTCAAGCCGGCGGGAATCGCAATCGCCGGCACACCGGCCAGGTTAGCGCCGACGGTAAACAAGTCTTCCAGGTACATCTGCACCGGATCGCTCAGTTTCTCGCCCAGCCGAAACGCAGTCGACGGCGCCACCGGCCCAAGGATCATATCGACCGATTCGAACGCCTTGCGATAATCTTCGTAGATCATCCGCCGCACGCGCAAGGCCTGGCCATAGTAGTCGTCGATGTAGCCCGAGCTGAGGGCAAACATGCCGAGCATGATGCGGCGCTGCACTTCGGCGCCGAAGCCTTCGCTGCGCGTTCGGCAATACATCGCTTCGAGCGACGCTTCGCTGCCGGCCAGCTGAGCGCGGTAACCGTAATGCGCGCCGTCGTAGCGAGCCAAGTTGCTGCTCGCTTCGCTCGGTGCGATCAAGTAATACGTCGCTACCGCATAGTCGGCATGCGGCAGTTCGACATCGACCAGCGTCGCTCCGAGCCCGCGAAACGAAACGGCCGCGCGGTAGACCACCGCGCGAGTAAAGGCCAACAACCCCTGCGAATCGATAATCGAACTTATAACTCCGACGCGCA
>JBQCEI010001227.1:0-3662 GCA_051960375.1 Aureliella sp.
CGAAGAGTGTTTGTATTACCACAATCGCTCATGGCAAGGACGACCGTGGACCTATCCCGATTATTTGCGAGCCGACTATCATGCCTTCTTGCTCCAAGTGAGAGAGCATTTGCAGGAGCGATTGAAACGCGGCGATCAGCCGACTAATGGAAGGTAGTTTTACCGCGGAGACGCGGAGAAATTCTCCGCGTCTCCGCGGTAAAAACGGGCATCAGCGTCCCGCCCAAGCAACGCCACGAAAGAGAACACGTGTCTGCAGAATCGCTGGTCATCTTGATGCTGGTCAGTACCGTCCCCAGCTTCGTCGTCAGCTTGATTACCGTGGGTCTGGTGCGGCGAGCGGCCGAGCGTTTGGGGCTGCTCGACAAGCCCGGGGCGCGCAAGGTTCACACGACGCCGATTCCGCTCGGCGGCGGCATTGGGATCTGGGCCGGCGTGGTCAGCACCTTCGCCGCAGGCACGCTGGCGGTGTGGCTGGCCAGTCGCTCGCCCGAGCTGGCTGAAAGGCTGCCCGATCAGCTCGGCGAGCATCTGGCCGGATTGCTTGCCAAGGTTCGCGAGATCTGGGTGCTGATCGCTGGCGGCACGGTGCTGATGCTGCTCGGGCTGGCCGACGATCGTCGCGGTTTGCCGTGGCAATTGCGGATCGCCGTCGAGCTGGCGGTAGCCGCGTTCTGCGTCTATTTCCAAGGGCTGCAATTAACCGCCTTCATTAACCTTCCCTGGCTGACCAGCGTCTTGTCGGTGATATGGATCGTCGCCCTGATCAACTCGTTCAATATGCTCGACAACATGGACGGGCTCAGCGGTGGCGTGGCTGCGATCGCTTCGACGATGCTCGCGATCATGTTGCTGACCGGCACCGATGCCGCTTCGCAGCAACCGCAGTTGTTCGTGGCCGCCATGTTGCTCGTGCTCGTCGGAGCACTGCTCGGCTTTTTGAAACACAACTGGCCGCCAGCGAAGATCTTTATGGGCGATGCAGGCAGTTACTTTGTCGGCTACTGGATCGCGATGGCCACGCTGTTGGCCACGTACGCCGGTTCGCAAGGCACCAAGCCCCACGCGGTGCTCGCGCCGCTGTGCGTGCTGGCGATCCCGCTCTATGACATGCTGAGCGTGATCTGGATTCGGCTGAGCGAAGGTCGCAGCCCGTTTGAAGGAGACAAGCGTCACTTCTCGCATCGGCTGGTCGACCTCGGCATGACCAAGAAACAAGCGGTGCTCACGATTTACCTGGCCACAGCCACTTGTTCGCTCGGTGCGCTCATCCTGCCACGCGTCGACCTGGTCGGCGCCGTGCTGGTGGTACTCAGTACGCTGTGCGTGTTGGCTTTGGTCGGTGTGCTGGAATCGGTGGGACGCAAAACGTGAATTCGAAGTCGCGAAATCCGGTTCGTCGTTCCTCAGCTGCTACCAGTGCGTCGCTGGCCGCCAGTCGTTCGCCGGTGGGGCAGCCGTCGCGGCCGTGGATCTGCACGTACGTGGCCAGTGGGCTGGCTGGCGCGGCGCTGGCCAGTTCGGTGCTGATCACGGCTGATGCGACGAGCGTTTACGAAGGAGAAAGCCTGCCGCAAGTGCTCATGCTGCTGGCAGCGGGGCTGGTGGCGAGCTTCGGAAAGCTATCGCCGTTGCCAGAGGGACCGAAGGCCCGCTTGCCGCTAGCGCTCCTGGCGGCAATCGTCGGCTGGCTTGCGATCAGCTCGATCAGTGCGACGTGGCTGGCCGACGGCCGGGCTGCTTGGAATGGCTTTTGGCACATCGCGGGACTGATCGTGTTCGGTTGTCTGTTCAGCCGCTTGTGTCGCTGGCCGAATGTGGCGCGAGTGGCTGCGCAGTTGCTTGTCATCGGGGCGATGATGCTGGCTGTGCATGCGGTGCATCAGTATTTTGTCAGCATGCCCGAAGCGCGAGCCCGCTATGAACAAGACCCCGAGCGTGAGCTGGCAGAACTCGGCCTCGATGCGCCGCCGGGCAGTGCACTGCGGATGCAATTCGAAAGTCGACTGCAGAGTCCCGAACCGCTGGCGACGTTTGCGCTGACCAATTCGCTGGCCGTGGTTCTGAGTGCCGCATTGATCTTCCAAGCAGTCGTCATCATCGACGGGCTGCGCCGCCGACCGCAGGACTATCTGGCGATTGCAACCAGCTTGCTCGCCTGGTTGTTCGTCGGGGCAGCTTGCTTGTTGACGAAGAGCCGCACGGCGTTTTTATCGATGGGTCTGATCGCGATCCTAACCGCCTTCGTAGCTTGGCGAATGCGCAGAGCGTCGACGAGCGAGCATCGTCGCTCGCGCCCGGCTCGAGTCTGGATCGCTGTGGGAGTGGCCGGTTGCGTTGCCGCGTTTGCGGCCGTGGTGGGAGTGCTCTCGCGCGACACGTTGATACTGAGCGAAGCTCCGAAGAGCGTCGCGTTTCGACTCGAGTACTGGCAAGCCACCTCGAAGATGATCCTCGATCATCCGCTGGTCGGAGTGGGGCTCGGGAACTTTCAGAGCTACTATCCGCGCTATAAGTTGCAGACTGCCAGCGAGACGATCGCCGATCCGCACAACTGGCTTTTCGACATCGCGGCTTGTTGTTCGTTGCTGGTGCTGGCGCTGGTCTTGATTTCACTGGCGATCGTGCTGCTGCGTAATTATTCACTGCTGCGCGAACAATCCCGCGGCGAGGCTTTGCAACTTCCTGATGCATTGAACGCATCTTCCAACGAGTCGCTTTCGCTCGAGCAAGAGGCTCATCGGCAGAGCGTTGCCCAAGCACTGTGGATCGGCGCGGGGGCAGGGTGGGTGCTGACTGCCGCGCTGCAGTGGATCTTGCACGAATCGATCGACCTGGAGGCAGCCGGCCTGGGCCTCATCGTCAGCCTGGTTGTGTGGGCCTTGATGCGGCGTGCTCCCGCGCCGTCGGAAGCCGTGCTGCGCGGCGCCGGGCTGGCTGCGGCGACGACGATGCTCGTGTGCTTGCTCGCCACCGGATCGTGGCAAGCCAGCGGCATCGCGCTGCCGCTCGTCGCCTGGCTCGCCATCAGCAGTTTTGGTCGCAATACGAACGACGAAACAGCCGAGCCGTCCACCGACACGGCGCAAAGAGCGATCGATTGGCGCTCCGCTTGGCAACCAGCGGTGATGGTGTTGTTGCTCGCCGGTTTTATCTTTCAGACGTGGCGGCCGGTCAACTCGAGCTGGACTCACGAGCAGCAGGTCTACGCGGCTTCGGCGCGCGGCGACTTGGACTCGGCTTTGCAAAGTGCGAGGCAGAGCCGAGAGGCCGATCCCATCAATCCGATGCCTTACCGCCTGGTGGTGCAAATGCTAGTCTATCGCATCGATATGCAACCGCCCGAGCGGCTCGAAGCGCTGTGCGACCAAGTGGAAAGCGAGCTCGCTGCGCTGCTCGAGTGCGATCCGGTCCCGGACCTCCCGTGGAATTATGCTGCCGAGTCAGCGATGACGCTGGCCGCCGCAGCCGAAAGTCATGCTCCATCCGCTGACCTCGTTCCCGAATCGCCCGAAGGTTATGCGAGGATTGCGGTCGTCTCGCCGCTGGCTCGCCGCATGCTCGAGCGAGCGGCCGAATACCAGCAAGGAGCGGTCGAGCGTTATCCGAGCAGCGTTGCTCACCATGCTCAGTTGGGCGTGATTCTCACTTTGCTCGACCGT
>JBQCEI010001228.1:0-2035 GCA_051960375.1 Aureliella sp.
CGAGGAAATATCACGGATGCTCAGCGGTCTGATCAACGGTCTGGACAATCGCGAGAACTGATTCCAGTCCGGGTACACCGACCGCGAAAAGTTCAATTCGTGTTCTCCATCCTCCATTCACGAAGCGACAAGAGAGTAGACAAGAGAAAGCCGAGAGTAAAACACGCTCAGCTTTCTCCTTGTCTACAGAGTCTCTTTTAAAACGCACGCTTTTTCTTTTGGCGCACCACTCTCTGCGTCCTCTGCGCTCCCTACCTCTGTGCCTCTGCGTTAAAGAAAGGGGTTCGCCGATCTGCTCGCCCTGCTCAAACATCGCGCGACCGAAAGCACGGTCACCTTCGTCTACGCGGCCAGCGACGAACAGCGCAACAGCGCGGTCGCCTTGAAGCAGTACCTCGACGAAAAGATGTGATTCACGTCGAGGCCGCTCCCCTGCGTTCTCGGCGCTCTTCTCTGCGCCTCTGCGTTAAAAATGGGAACCCGCTCATTGGCGATCCGACGTGTCGTCGTTTTGCGTTTTTAAGATCGACTCGCAGATCGAACGCAGCTGATTGCGGCGCTCGTCGCTCCAGCCCCGTTCGTAGCGAGCATCCCAGTCGTCGCTGTCGCATAGGAACCGCTGGATGGCCGCTGCATGAACAAAGTCGTCGAGCGTCGCGGCCATGGTTTGCAGATGATTCAAATACAATTCCACGACGACGGCGGCATCGGCATAGTCGTCGATGTTCTGCGCCGGTCCGCCTGCAATCAAGGCTTGGATCAGCTCACCGGCCGAGGTCAGCAGTTCTCGGTCGATCGAGTCGGCGCTGAGCGCCGCCAGCAACCCGCCTGAGGTCGCGCAGGTATAGGCCAGATATTCGTACATGACCGAATTCTTGTAGCCTTCGCGGAGCATCCAGTCCTTGATCGCTGGACTGTCGGTTTCGGCCAACCGCTCGACCACTTGGATGCGTCCCCACCCGGTCACATTGCGAGCCAGCGTCCACAACGGCTGCTCGTAGTCTTCCGACGCGTTGGCCAGAGCGATTGCACAAAAGAGCGTAAACTCGTCATGGCGACCGAGCGAGTGAAACAACTGCTGATCGTCAGGCTGGCGAAAGAGCCCGAGAATGGCAATACCGAATTTGACCGGTTCTCGATCCGACGCTTCGGTAACGAACGATCGAGCCAGTTCGTATAACCGCCTTTGATCGATGCGACGCTCGCTCAGGATCGCTTTGATCACCGGGTCGATCAGCGAAACGATATGCTGCTCGACGATGTGCTGGTAAACGGCCGCTTTGTTTTGAGCGGTGGGCTCGCGGCAGAACGCGAGGACCAGCTGAACGATCTTAGCAACCTGCGCATCGCTCTCTTCGGCGGCCATGTGATGCGTCAGCACTCCGTCCATCGCACCAGCCGCCCAGCGAACCTTCGAACCTTCGCTGAGACGTTCCTCGTCGGGAAGGACGTAGCCCTTCTCGGCGAGCCCCGGTTGTCCGTCGACGGTGTGCGCGCGGACAAACTCGAGAATCGAACGCCTGCCTTCCCACGGCATCGCCGGCAGATCACCAGTGTCATCGTCATCGCGGCTTCCGAACCATCGGCGCAGAAAGCTCATCAAAGGTCTCTCCGAGTCGCTAACTTCGCGGCGGCGCACCTCTGCGCAAAACGCTGTCGTCACACGACGAATATAACAGGCCACGAGGGAACGGAACGGTCGTGAATAGCGGCCCGGTACGGATGATACGTTAACGCACCTTCTGAAGACTCCTCAGCCCCGACCCCTCTCCCCGAAGCGGGGCGCGGGGAGAAGACTTTTATAGCGCAAGCGCTGCACTTATCTTGTCTCCCCCTCGCCCCGTCTCGGGGAGAGGGGGTCGGGGGGTGGCCTGATAAAAAGTTGTCGCTTGCGGTCAAGAGATTGTTCCCAAGCTGTTGCGCACTGCAGGCTGTTAATGCGGCCCGGAGGGCCCGCCGTGAAAAAACCCGGGGGGGACACCCCAGGGGAAAGAAATAGCCAGCTAATTTTTTTGCCGCGGGGGGGCGGGGGTTT
>JBQCEI010001229.1:0-2165 GCA_051960375.1 Aureliella sp.
TTACCGCGGAGGCGCGGAGAGCGCGGCGGTGACCAAACCGCCCAGCACCTCCGCTAGTCGCTTGTCGTGAAAATCTTCTGCATTTGCGCCGAGAGGTCGGCAGACGATCCAGGTGCGGCCGTCGCGCTGGCGGTGCTCCTGGGCAGCCTGGCATAGGCTGTGGTAAACCTCTCCTTCAAAGAGCAGATGCGGCTGCACGACCCGCACCTGCGCGTCGCTGGCTGCCAGCCAGTCGAGCGTCGCGGAGATGTTGGGCTGTCGGACCGCTGCGTAGCCGACTTTGCAGTGGCCGACCGGGGTCCGCTCGGTGCGCAGCGTTGCCAACTTCTCCATCGCCGCCGCGGCCGAGTCGCTGCTGCTACCGCGAGCGATCATCGCCAGGGCGATCTGCTCGGGCGGCACATCGGCGCAGCCCGCCTCGACGAGCGCCTGCTCGAAACGCTCGGCCGATAGCTCAATGACTGCGCGTTGAAGCTCCAAGGGTGCGGTCTGGCCGACGACTTCGATGGCATGCTCGCGGGCGGCCGCGGCGACTGCTTCGGGAATATCGCGATCGGCGTGGCCGGCGCGGAAGAGTAGTACCGGGACGGTGACCAGGCGGCGGACGCCGGCCGCGGCCAGTCGGGCGATCCCCTCGGCGATTGTCGGTTGGGCCAGTTCGAGAAAGCCCAGGTCGGTCGCCAACGGCGCCAGGCAGCCGGCGGTCTGGCAAGCTAGAGAGCGCATTTGACCCTGGCCGACGAGGTCGCGCGTTCCGTGCCCAACGACTAAGACTCCTAAATCGTTCATTGTCATGAAATCTCTAGCGGTAAGGGTCCTCGAGCAGCTCAAACCCAATTGACGATTTGCGATGGCGTCATTACACTCGCCAGCCTATTTTATAGCCCGAAGTCAAGGGGTTTTAGGGAGTTGCGTCAACTCCTCGGCAACTTTAATCAGAGGTGTAGCGAGCGTTATGGCCAAGTCAAATAAGATGATTTACTACTTCGGCAAGTCGAAGACCGATGGCGCGGGGGATATGAAAGCGCTGCTGGGTGGTAAAGGCGCTAACTTGGCAGCCATGACCAAGATCGGCCTGCCGGTGCCTCCGGGCTTCACGATCACCACCGAAGTCTGCGTTCACTACTATCAGAACGGCAAGAAGTATCCCGACGGCTTGCTGGCCGAGCTGGCCAAAGCGGTCTCGTGGATGGAAAAGGAAACCGGCAAGAAGTTCGGCGATCCCAAGAACCCGCTGCTGGTTTCGGTTCGCTCGGGCGCTCGCGATTCGATGCCCGGCATGATGGATACGATTCTCAACCTCGGTCTGAACGACGAAACGACCGAAGGGCTGAAGAAGGCGACCGGCAACGGCCGCTTTGCTTGGGACTCCTATCGCCGCTTCCTGCAGATGTACGGTGACGTCGTCATGGGCGTCCAGAAGCGTCACGAAAACGAGCACGAGCCTTTCGAAGAGGTCATGGACGCGGTCAAGAAGTCATACGGCATCAAAGAAGATGTCGACATGACCGAAGAGCACCTGCAGGAACTGGTCCATCGCTACAAGGAACTGATCAAGGCTCGCACCGGCAAGCAGTTCCCGACCGATCCGATGAAGCAGCTCGAAGGGGCCATCAGCGCCGTGTTCGGCTCGTGGATGAACGAGCGAGCGATTCTCTATCGTCAGAAGTACCGCATTCCGGACGAGTGGGGCACCGCCGTCAACGTGCAGAGCATGGTCTTCGGCAACATGGGTGACGACTGCGCGACGGGCGTTGCCTTCACCCGCGACCCGGCCACCGGCGAAAACGTCTTCTACGGCGAATACCTGGTCAATGCTCAGGGCGAAGACGTCGTCGCCGGCGTGCGCACGCCGCTGAAGATCGCCGACATGGCCAAGGACAAGATCATCGGCCCGGCCTATAAGGAACTGGTCGAAGTTCGCAAGACGCTCGAAAAGAACTTCGGCGACGTGCAGGATTTCGAGTTCACGATCGAGAAGAAGAAGCTGTACATGCTGCAAACTCGCAACGGCAAGCGAACCGCGCTGGCCTACGTGAAGATTGCGCACGACATGGTCAAAGAAAAGTTGATGACCCCCGAGCACGCCATCAAGTCGGGCGATCCCGAGGCGCTCAATCAACTGCTCCAGCCGATCTTCGATCATCGCGCTTACGAACAAGCTC
>JBQCEI010001230.1:0-3899 GCA_051960375.1 Aureliella sp.
ATGATCACCCAGCGGTCGCAAAGCCAATCGTGGCGCAGCTCGCTCGTCGAAGGGTCCTTGCTGCGATAGCGATCCGTCATCGTCCGCTCCGCTTGTGCGCCAGCGTGTTCTCGTAGACTTGTGAGTACTGCATGGCGCTGTGTTGCCAAGACCAATCCTGGCGCATGCCGTTATCGACCAGCGCGCTCCAAACGGCCGGCTCGGTCCGGCAGGCAGCGACCGCTCGGGCCAGCGCGTTTTCCAGTTCGTCGAGGCGATACGAATGAAACGCGAAACCCGTCGCGGTTCCATCGGCCAGTCGTTCCGGGGTGGCATCGAATACGGTATCGGCCAAGCCTCCGGTGGCGTGAACCACCGGCACGGTACCGTAACGCAAGCTATACAACTGGTTCAGTCCACAAGGTTCATAACGGCTGGGCATCAGGAACATATCGCTGGCTGCTTCAATGCGATGCGCAAGCGACTCGGAGAATTCCAATCGTATCGCCAGTTTCTGATGAAAACGTTCGGCCAAGCGTTTCAGTTCTGTTTCGAGCGGTTCTTCGCCGGTCCCGAGTACTACCCACTGTACCGGTCGTTCGCTCGCGAGCCAACGCTGAAGCAGCGGGATGATCAGGTCCCAACCCTTCTGCGCCGCTAAGCGACTGACGATGCCGACCAGCACCGAGTCGCTGTCGGCCAGGCCCAATTCGCCGCGAAGTTGCTTCTTGCACGCGTGCTTTCCCTGACGCCACGTGTTTACATCGTAAGTCTGCGGCAATGCTCGGTCGCTGCCCGGATTCCAGACCTGATAATCGACTCCGTTGACGATCCCAATCAAAGTGTCGCCGCGATCGCGCAACACGCCATCGAGTCCGCAGCCATGCTCGGGGGTGCGGATCTCCGCTGCGTAAGTCGGACTAACTGTCGTCACGGCGTCGCTGAAAACCAAGCCGGTCTTGAGGAAGCACAGGTCGCCGTAAAACTCCATCTGCTTCCAATTGAAGTATTGCCAGTCGAGCCCGGTGAGAACCATGTCGTAGTGCCAGAACCGTCCCTGGTAAGCCAGGTTGTGCACGGTCATGATCGAGCAAGCGTCCTTGGTCCAGCCGTAACCGCCGGTGCCGGTGGCGATGTACGCCGGGATCAAACCCGATTGCCAATCGTGGCAGTGAACCACGTCGGGCCGCATGTCCATCTGCTCGATCGCGTGCACCACGGCGCGGCAGAAGAATGCGAAGCGTTCGCAGTTATCGCGGAAGTCGCCGCCCGCGTCGCCGTAGAGGTGATCGCGATCGAAGTATTGCGGCTGGTCGATCAAGTAGACATCGACTCCCAAAGCCAGTTGTGCTTTGAGCAAGCGGCAGGCGATGTGGCGCCCCCCCATCGGAATCGTAAAGCCAACGTCGGTCGCATCGATCGGCACTCCGCAGCTCATCGCGCGGCGATAGGCGGGAATGAACAGAGTGCACTTATGGCCCAGCTTGGCGAGCTCGGCTGGCAACACGCCGCACACGTCGGCCAGCCCACCCGTCTTGGCAAACGGGACCGCTTCGGAGGCCACAAAGACGATGTTCAGCGGTGATGGTGTAGATGACTCGCGCACGTTGTTTCCTAACCGCATTTCAGGTTTGTTATGCCAGCAATTTACCCTAAATCGACATCGCTGACTTGTACGTAGCGAGGATACTTTGCAAATTGACGCAGCAACGGAGGCTGTTACGATTGGCCGAAGCGTTGCCCTTGGTTAATGCGCTCCGACCGGTCTATAATCTAGCCTCGCTACACTCAAGTCTCTGGTGACGCGAGCCACCTCGGTGACAGAACTCAGTCACTGCGGTAGCACGAGCCACAGGGAGCGAAACGCAGCGACCAAACTTTGCGGCGACCGAAACGCAGCGCCTGTCATATTGCAGCGATACTGCATATTGCAACGATACATACTACGGCGCTACTGCCGACTGCCCGCAAGGTTTGCCTAATCGTAATCAGCCCGTCGCGTCTTATCGATCGATCAACTGAACGTCTGCCAAGCTCGAACCCTGAGATACGTCGATGTCCGTTTCTACCATACGCCCTCGCGTCGCCGAACTCACCTTTCAAGTCTTCGGGCGCTCGCTCCATCCGGAACTGTTTCAGGTTTTCAAATCCTCGCAGGTCACGCGGAGCAATTTCTCTGCCAAAGTCGATATCACCAGCGATGGGCATTTGATCACCTGGACTTCGGGCACCGTGACGCTCACCGAAGTGGCGGCTTCGGCCCGACAGCTCTTACCGCAGCGTCGCCGCCTGGCGGCTCACAGCCTCGAAGGCACCCTCCGCGAGCGGATCGAATATCACCTGGGCGTCGACTATCGCTACGAATACTCGCTCGAGCGCGTGCCTGCCGAAATGTTCTGGCTGATCCAACATCAACTGGGCGAAACAGCCAAGAACCACGAGCTGATCCAAGTGTTTGAAAACTCGGGCCGCATGGCGATCGGCGGCTTGAGCTTCGTGCACTTAGAAACGCGCCAACGAAGCTTGCGCGTCCAAGCGATCCATACCTTCCCCGACGACTTGGCGCTGGTGAAGACCGAATCGACCTTCACCCTCGGCTGCGATCGGTGATTCTTTCTCCGCGCCCTCTGCGTAAAACACTTTTGAAGTTTGGCATTCTTCCGTGTGGCACTGGCTATGCCAGTGGCTCTTTTCTCGAAGTTTGTTGCGTTCATCAGGCCGAGGCGCTGCGACGACGAACTGTGTTGCAAGAGTTACCACGGGGGCAGGGATTTGTACTGGCACACTTACCGGCCTTCTGACGCTGCAAACTCCGAAGAAGAAGACACTGGCAGAGCCAGTGCCACACAAACGCGTTCTCCGCGGTAAAAAAACAGGGACGTACTTGGAGCGCCATCAGCCGCGTTCCGAAGATGCCGATTGTGCCGACAGTGCGTCCCTTAGTGCGCGGCCGCGGACAAGTCGTCCTTTGCCTGCTAGTTTTTCGAGCGATCTGCGGCAGATGGTCCGATGAAAATCATAGGCTTGCTTAGTGGGGCTCGTCGTAAAGCTGGTCGTAGAGCTCGTCCGTCGGGCGCTGCGACGTGGCCCTGGGATGATACAGCCCCGAGCTAACGCAATGCCTCTCTGTGGACCCTCCCCAGCATTCAGAGCAACGGACAACGCGTGGTGCCTCGAAAACAAGTTCCGCATTTGCGTTTGCATCGAGCCGATCAAGACCCGCCAGCGGCCCGCGCCAAGGGCGACCAAGTCCAAGCTCTGCTGGATGCGTTTGCCGACGCTACCGGCTGGGAGGTCCAGGCCACTGCGCAAGCCCTTGCCGCCTCGCAGCCGCTGGGCAGCCAGCTGGGATGTGCCAGCCAGGACTTGGCCAAACGCGTGCGCTTGATCAGCACCGTTCCGCTCGATGGCTTGCTCGACGAGAGCGACATCTTCGCGCAAACGACCACCTCGGAAGACGCCGCCTGGACGCTCCTCCAGTCGCTCAACGATCTGGTCGCGCGGCTCAAAGAGTGCGAAGAAGCGATCGCTCGCCAGGAAGCCGAACTGGCGGCCGGCATGAGCGTCACGCTCAACGAGCCCGCGCCGGAGGATTCGCTCTACCACTCGATGGAAGAAGCGCTCGAGCGAGCCGTGATCGCCTCGGGCAGCGATGCGGCCGCGGTGTACTTGCTCGACGATGCCACCAGCACGCTCAAGATGCGAAGCTGCGTCGGCTTACCGAAAACCAATCTCGCCAAGCCGCCGCGGAGCCTGCGCGGCGCGCTGGCCGACCTCGAAGCGCTGCTCGGCAATGCGGTGCTGCTGGAGAACGTCGCGATCGCGCCGGACTGGAACTGCCCCGAACCGTTCGCTGCGGCTCTCTGCGTACCGATCGGTTCCTCGAGCATGCCGCAAGGGACGCTTTGGCTCTGGAGCGA
>JBQCEI010001231.1:0-6329 GCA_051960375.1 Aureliella sp.
TTACCATTTATAAATTTTATTTTTTTAAGTGCCGCATTTAAAACACGTATCGCTAAGCTTGTGCAAAGGCTTCAGCATACGATGAAAAAGCGAGCGACTCTTCTCTATGACGTCCAATCAAAACGGCGGGGCGTTGACCGATGCGTGACCGAACAACCGACCGACCTATCCGTGCGCTGCGGGCTTTGCCGATCGTCGCTGGTTGTGGCTGGGCGGTGCTGATTCTTTTGTCATCGGGCTGCCACAAGAAAACTCCTCCTTCGCCGCCCTCTGCCGCCGGTTCTGCCTCGGCCTCCGCTTCCGTCGTGGTGCCAGTCGAGCCGATCGGCATCAAGTCGATCGATGCCTTGCCCGTGACGATGCGCGTGGCTCAGCGCTCGACGACCGCCGTTCCCGGCACGGCCGATCAGCTCTCAATCGCCGTCGACGACATCACTCGTGGCCAAGTGAAGATCACCGTTCTGGAAAAGGATCGGAAACCGATCGCCGGTCCGGTTTCGGTCAAGCAAGACCAGGCCGTCTCCTTCCGCTTGGGCGAGACCGCGTATGCCGCTCGCGTGGTCGAACTGTCCAATGCTCTCATCGGAGATGACGACTTTGTCACCATCGTCATCGATCAGCTGGGCGGCCTCGAGCTGCCCGGCTCGAGCGATCGATCGTCGATCGACTCAACCGCACTGAAGTTGACGCCGCCCGGCAAGAACTTCGCCGCCCAATCGCCCATTGAGCCGCCGCGCACCGCATCACAACCGACCCAGACGCAGTTTGCCGAGCAGCCGTCCGCCATGGCGAAGACGCCCACCGCGGAAAAGTCCGCTGCGAACAAGCCGGTTGCCAAGAAGCTTACCGAGAGGCAAAAGATCGCGCGGCTGCTGGCCGCCATCGAGTCGCAGCCCGACGCCAAGTTCATTCGCAACGGGACCGCGTACACCCCCACCGAAGCAGCCGATCACTTGCGGTTGAAGCTCGAAAATGCGCGCAAACGCGTCCGCACCGCCCGCGACTTCATCGAGAAGGTCGCCTCGAGGTCCTCGGTCTCGGGCAAAGATTACTTGATCGAGCTGCCCGATGGCCGCGTGCTCACCACCGGCCAGTTCCTGAGCTAATAACACGCCAATATCTATAAGTGCGCGGTCTATTAACCGCCCACACGAATATATCGCGTATAAAATCAACGTTATAAAATTTCATCCCACCGCGATATATGCGCCCTCCGCGGTAAACCCTCCGCGATTGTGAGCCATGGGGGGTGGCCGCTAGGATGGCAAGTGCCCACAATGGCTGAATAGCCTTGGCGTGGCCGTTTGACCAGGGGGACTGTTTCTTAGGAAAGAGGGTGCATGAGCGCGACGAGCCCAACCACAGATCAACCGCTGCCCAGCGATGCAATTGACCGTTTGCAGAAGGCGCGGCAGGAGATTCTGGATCAACTCGGCAAAGTCATCGTTGGCCAAAAGGAAGTCATCGACGAGCTGCTCATCTGTTTGTTCAGCCGCGGCCACTGCTTGCTCGAGGGCGTTCCGGGGCTGGCCAAGACGCTCATGATCAGCACGCTGGCCCGGACGCTCAGTCTGTCGTTCAGCCGCATTCAGTTCACCCCCGACCTGATGCCGGCCGACATCACCGGCACCGAAGTGCTCGAAGAACAGCCCGGCAGCGGCGCGTTGCAGCGGCGCTTCATGGAAGGCCCGCTGTTTGCCAATGTCATCTTGGCCGACGAAATCAACCGCACACCTCCCAAGACGCAAGCCGCTTTGCTCGAGGCGATGCAGGAACGCCAAGTGACCGTCGGCCGCACGCGGCATCCGCTGGCCGATCCGTTCTTCGTGCTGGCGACGCAGAACCCGATCGAGCAAGAAGGCACGTATCCGCTGCCCGAAGCCCAGCAAGACCGCTTCATGTTCAAAGTGCTGGTCGACTACCCGACGTTCAACGAAGAGCTCGAAGTGGCTCGGCGAACGACCGCTCGCGTACAATTCGAACTCTCGCCGGTGCTCAGCAGCCAGGAGATCCTCGACTTGCAGGATTTGGTCCGCAGCGTGCCGGTGAGCGATCACGTGATTCGCTATGCGCTGGCCCTCGTGCGGCAGACGCGCGTCGGAACCGAAGGGGTGCCCGACTTCGTCAGCGAGATGGTCGGCTGGGGAGCCGGTCCGCGAGCGGTGCAGTTCCTGGTCTTGGGCGGAAAGGCTCGGGCTCTGTTGCACGGTCGCACCCATGTGAGCGTGGAAGACATTCAAGCTCTGGCCACTCCAGTGCTGCGTCACCGCATGGTCGTCACCTTCGCCGCGGAAAGCGACGGGATCACCACCGATGATGTCGTTCGCAAATTGATTGAACAGACGCCCACTGCAGAAGACGAGCTGACGCGCGATGCACGGTTCAAGAAAATATTTGCCTCCTGAGGCGGTCAAACGCGTCGCTCGGCTCGAACTGCGAGCTCGCCAGATCGTCGAAGGCTTTCTCTCCGGTTCGCACCGCAGCCCGTACTTTGGGCAGTCGGTCGAATTCGTCCAGCATCGCCAGTACGTAGCTGGTGACGATGTGCGACACGTCGACTGGAAAGTCTGGGCCCGCCAGGATCGGCTGGTCATCAAGCAGTACGAAGAAGATACGAATCTGCGCTGCGCGCTGCTGGTCGATGCTTCGGCGAGCATGCGTTATGGCCGCGGGGCGATGAACAAGTTCGATTACGCCTGCACGCTGGCCGCTTGCATCGCCTATCTGGTGCTCAAGCAGCAAGATGCCGTCGGCAGCGTCGTGTTCGACAATCGCATCCGCACGCGGTTGCCGTACCGCACGGCCCGCAATCACCTCAACGCGATTCTCGCTTCGCTCGAGGAAACCAAGCCGGCCGAGAAAACCGACCTGGATGCGATCTTCAAAGAGATCGTCGAGCTGTTCCCCAAGCGCGGCTTGATGGTGCTGATCAGCGACCTGTTGGGAGCCGAGGAGAGCACTCTCCGCGGCATCAACACGCTGCGTCGAGCCGGTCACGACGTGATGGTCTTGCACGTGCTCGATGACGACGAGCTCGATTTTCCGTTCGCCGATCCGACGCGCTTCGAAGGGCTCGAGACGGCCGATACGCTGACGTGCAATCCACGGGCGCTGCGCGAGGGCTACCTCGAGGCGCTCGAGCGGTTTCTCGATCGCGTCCGCCGCGCCTGCGCGGCCTCTAAGAGCGACTATCTGCTGATGCGTCCCAGCCAGTCCCCCGACGCCGTGCTGGCCCGCATCCTCAACCAGCGAATGCAAGCAATCCGCCGCTAGCGGCTGGCCGCTGCTCTTTTTTACCGCGGAGGCGCGGAGATAAAGAACGCAGAGAACGCAGGGAAGAAATTCCCTTCTGCCGTCATGCGGCTGTTATGGTAGACTCTGGGATTACATTGGGCAGGTTTGCTGGCAGCCGAGCTCTCGCGCCACCCTCCCGGTCGAATTGCACAACACGAAGGATCTGGTCTCTGATGACGATCGACAACTACGCCCCATGCCCGTGCGGCAGCGGCAAGAAGATGAAATTCTGCAAATGCGTGGAGCATCCGCAGGACTACGAAAAGATCGTGCGCCTGATTGAAGGTGGCCAGGAACTGGCGGCTCTGGATCGCGTCAATCAATTGCTGGCCAAGACGCCCAACGCCGCTTGGCTGCTGGCGATGAAGGGCGAACTGGCCCTGTCGCTGAGCGAGCACGAAACGTTCAAGGACACGGCGGTGCGCTTCCTGAAATTGAAGCCCGACAATCCGCTGGCCTTGGTCATGCGCTCGCTGGTCGGTCTGGTCGAGGACGAACCGATCGTCAACGTGGCTCGCATGATTCTCGACGGCCTGGCCGAATCGCGCCACGGACTGCCGCAACTGGCGCTCAATGCCATTGAACTGATGTGTGAGCGGCTGCGGTACTCGCCCGAGGCCAATTTGCGGTTCTTCTGGTCGCGGCTACTGAATGAGTTGTCGCAGGCCGCCGGTCAGCAGCGTCCATCCGAGGAAAGTTTGCCGACCGACAACTTGCTCTCGATGTGTCCGCCGATCCTGATTCCTACGCCTGCCGGGGCCGCCTGGACCGAGCGGGCCAACGAGGTCGCATCGCTCAAGTCGAGCTTCCGCTATGCGCAGGCCGAGACCAAGCTGCGGTCGATCTTGCGTGACTATCCCGATCAGCCCGGCCCGCTTTCGCAGCTGCTGCAAGTGCAGTTGGTGTTGCTCGATCAAGAAGGGGCCACCGCGACCGCTCGCAAGCTGAGCATGCTCCGCGAACTGCCCGAGGTGCAGCGCGACTATTTCGCGGCTATGGCGCTGGATATCGAACGCGAGCAGCCGGGGCTGGAACCGAAGATGCTCGCCAAGTACTTCGAGATCGGCTCGGAGGAATCGGCCCGCGAAGCGCTCGGCAAGCTCGACTTGGTCCGTGCGGCGGCCGACGAGCAGAGTCTGGAAATGCGGCACACGCTTGCCGCTACGCTCAAGGACGAAGTGCCCGCCAAGACGCTCTACACCATTTTGGTGACCAAGACGTCGAGCGATGGCACGTCTTATCGAACCTCCGGCGGCTCGCTGGCTCTGCTGGGACGACAGACCGACAAGCCGCCGCGGGCGTTCATCATGATGTTCGACTCCGCCGGCGCCGAGGCGATCTTTGATCAGCTCGTCGCCGCAGTGGGTGTGGTTTCCGAGCTGGAGGATCCAGGTGCGCCGCGCACGTTCCACTACTTGCATGCTCTGGATCGCAATCGAGCACGGTTCCGCGTGGAAGAAAATGACAATGCCACGTATTTGACGTTCTCGGAGGTCGGCCGCGCCATTGGCGAAGAATTCCTCAACATCCCGTTCCCGGCGCTGGGTGGCCTCACGCCACTCCAGGCGGTCGAAGAAGAGCCCAAGCGAGCGATGGTCCGGGCCGTGGTGACGCATCTGGAAGGTGCGCATCACTTGGTGCTCGATCTGGCCACGATCGACGGGATCTACGAGAAGCTGCAGCTGACGCGCCCGGTCGCCGAGCTCGAGGACGAACAAGGCAAGCTCAAGATCACGACCTTCCTGGAACTGGCTCGCGCCGACGTGACCAAGCTCAGCGATTCGCAGTTGATGCGGCTGCTGGCGACTTGCTTGTCGATGAACATCGAAAACGTTTCCTACCGCGCCTCGAAGGAACTGCTCAAGCGACCGCGCTCGAGCGAAGTCGAACCGATGCGGGCGCCGGCTCTCAACGTGATGAGCTACTTCTCCGATTCGGTCGATGAAACGTTGACGCTCCTCGAAGAACTCGAGCAAGTCCTCGTGGCTCAGCATCAGTCGGCTGGCGAGGTCATCATGCGCCGCTTCACGCTGCTGAACAGTCAGGGACGCCAGGAAGAGGCTTCGGAGATGCTCCGCAGCTCCTTCCAGAAGTATCCCAACGATCCGTACCTGCTCAGCCTGATGCGGTACATCATGCAGCAATCCCAGCGGGGCCCCGGCGAGCCGACGGTGAACGACTTCGAATTGATGTCGCGTATGCAGCGACGTCACGAAGCGGAACCGGAGCCCGAATCGAGCCTGGTCCTCCCCGGCCAAGCCGCCCCAGGCGAAGCCGGCAAGAGCAAGCTCTGGCTGCCGGGAAGCTGACAGGCCTCAGGCCTCAGGCTTCAGGCTTCAGGCCCCAGGCCTCAGTGACAAGTCTCCAGCGTTACGACTAACAACGAACCGGTTCCAGAGCTCTCTCTGGAACCGGTTTTTGTTTTCCCCTGACGCCTGACGCCTGACGCCTGACGCCTACTCTGGTTCGCCGTACTTGAGCTGAACGTCGAGCTTCGAATTTGCTTTGCGCAGCGGCTCGACGCCCTCTTCGGTGACCGCGGTACGGGTCACTTTCAGATCGGCCAACTCTTTCAGCGGCAGCAGCTCGGGCATCCCCGCGTCGGTCACGGCTGTCGAACCCAGGTGCAGGAACTTCAGCTTGGTCAGACCGCTGATCGGTTTCAGCGCCGCGTCGGTGACTTGCGTGTTGTCGACGTTGAGCCATTCGAGGTTCTTGAGGCCCGCTAGATGCGCCACGCCGGCATCGCCGATCGGATCGCGCCACAGGTTGAGCTTTTTCAGCGAGACGATCTTGCCGACCGGCTCGAGGGCGGCATCATCGAGGCTGGTGCATTCGCTGATGTCGAGCTCCTCAAGCTGGAGAGCGGTCAGCTTGCCGAGTCCCTCGCCGGTTACGCCCGTCTTGGCGATGCGTAGCTTTTGCACCGCCGGCATCTCAGCGATCCTCGCCAGCGCCGCATCATCGACCAGAGTTCCTGCCAGATAGAGTTCGCGGAGCTCTTTCAAACCGGTCAGTTCAGCCAGTCCGGTTTC
>JBQCEI010001232.1:0-2131 GCA_051960375.1 Aureliella sp.
CCTACCACGGGGACGCGACCGACAACGTCGCGGCCGACGCCGACGCATACACGCTCGACTACGAAACGGTCGTCGAGAACCATTCGGAGAAAGCGGTCGATCTCTCGCTACGGCACGAAGCTCTGGCGGGCATTACGCTCGAGGGCTGGTGGTATTCGGTCAAAGTCAGTCCGTACTTCTTTCGCGGCGCCGGACAGCGCGACATTCGTTTCGGCGATGCTGCCGGAAACAACTCGATCGTGCTGGCGCGTTCGATCTACGACCGCGAGCTGAAGAATCCTCGCGATCAAGGACTGTTTGTCGATGCCGGTGGAACTCCCGCGGCTCGATCGCTGCGCTATGTCGGCCTCGATACGCAGTACTTCGCGGCTGCCTTCCTGCCGCACGCCGAGCAGCCCGACGCCTTGAGCAACTTGCATCAAGCTGGCAGCGAAGCGATCGCCAACGTCAACATGATGGTTTCGTCGCAATCGCAGGCGGTGAACACCGCGTTCTGGTTCGATACCTCGCCCAGCAGCGTCGCTCCGGGCGGTTCGTTGTCGACGCGCTACCGCATCTTCGCCGGTCCCAAGGATACGAAGATTCTGAGCCACTTCGGCTTGGAACGCTTCATCGAGTACGGCTGGCTGGAATGGATCACCAAGCCGCTGTCTTGGGTTCTGTATTTCTTCTACGGCATCGTCCGCAACTACGGCATCGCGATCATCATGCTGACGCTGCTGGTGCGCGGTTGCATGTTCCCGCTCGGGCGGCAGGCGGCGGTCAACGCGCAGAAGATGCAAGAGCTGCAGCCCGAGATGAAGCGCATCAACGATCTCTACAAAGAGGACATGCAAAAGCGAGCGGAAGCCACGCGCGAGCTGTACAGCAAGCACAACTTTCGCCCACTGGCGAGCTGCTTGCCGATGTTCGTGCAGATCCCGGTATTCATGGCGCTGTATCGCTGCTTGAGCGTTGACATTTCGCTGCGTCAGGAGCCGCTCATTCCCGGTCTCTCGTGGGCGTCGAATCTCGCCGGCCCGGACATGTTGTTCGACTGGAGCAGCTGGATGCCCGAGATCATCGCCGGCCGCGGCACGGGCTATCTGGGACCGTATTTCAACATTCTGCCGGTGATCACCGTCTCGCTGTTCCTGGTCCAGCAAAAGATCCTCATGCCCAAGGCGACCGACGAACAAACGCAGATGACGCAGACCATGATGCAGTGGATGACTGTGTTCATGGGCGTGCTCTTCTTCAAAGTGCCCAGCGGCTTGTGCATCTACTTCATCACGTCGAGCCTCTGGTCGCTGGCCGAGCGCAAGCTGGTTAAGCGACTCGTTCCGGCCAAAGCTCCTGCCGCGGCCGCAGCAGCGACTCCGGCACCTCGCCCCGCGCCGCCGACCAGGCCGGCCGATCGCAAGGCCAAGGAAGCGCCCGCGCCTCGTCCGCAAAGCGGCATGGCCGCCCGCCTGGCCGAGCTCCGCGAAATGCTCGACAAGCCCGCCGTGCGCTCCGCCACCCAGCGCCGCGACCCGGACAAGAACAAGAAACGCAAACGTTAGAATCCTTCCCTCTCTGCGCCCTCCGCGCACGCCCTCTGCGTCTCTGCGTTAAAAAATGCGCCTGCCTAAGCTAGAATAGTCGAGTTCCATAGCTCGATTATTGGCTCGCATCGGTATTGGCTCGCATTCGACGGGAGACCCGCAATGGGCGTGATGCTTTCTCGCGGCAATCGCTTTCCACATAAACGGCAAGTCCGCCTCCGCGGCTTGGGATTGCTCGGGCTAGCGCTGGCCGCTTCTGCACCCTTGGCCGCTTGGGCGATCGACAACGCGACCTCGCAGGGAGTTCGCGACCATGCGCTGAGCCCGAGCGAGTCGGCGGCGCAGCTGGTCATCGCCGACGGCTATCAGATTCATTTGATCGCCGCCGAGCCCGATGTCGCTAGTCCCGTCGACGCAGCGTTCGATGATCGTGGACGCCTGTGGGTCGTCGAGATGATTGACTATCCGTTCCGCGAGAAGACACAGGCGGATCCGCGCGGACGCATTCGCATTCTCAGCGACAGCGACGCCGACGGCCGCTTCGACCAAGCGCAGGTGTTCGCCGATCGCCTCGACATGCCGACCGGCATCGGGCTGTGGCGCGA
>JBQCEI010001233.1:0-2445 GCA_051960375.1 Aureliella sp.
GGCTTGAGCCAGCCGGCCAGCGCCGTGGACAGGCCTATCAATACGTCGTCAACGGAGTCGCCTTTGGCCGCGCGGAGCAGGCCGCCTAGTTCGATGGGAGCCGACTCGCTGGCTTCACCTAAGCGACGCGCAATCAGGCGGCGCGTCGTCGGCGACTCGGCTCGCGAGAACAGGTCGACCAGCGCCGCTGGATTGATGTCGGCGACCGGAATCAGCCCGTACCAGATCATCAGCGGCAAATTGTGATCGTTGCGATCGTCGCGCCACGGGACCAACTCTCGGGCAAGTTCAGGTCGCTGGTCGATCGGCAAACGCTGCAAAGTCGACGCCAAAGCCAAGCGCACAGCTGCGGAACGGTCGCTACGCGCGATCGCAGCCAGCTTGCCTGTGAGGTTCGAATTGGAACCTCCCTCGGGCAGCCGGTCCCCGCGCCGTGGCGGCCGATCCCCGCGGCAAGTATCCAGCGGCCAAAACTCTGTCAGCATGCGGATCGCCGCCACGCGGACATACTCGTCTTCGTGCGTCAGCAAGCGCAGCAACTCGGTGATGGACACCTCTCCAAGCGCATGCAGCGTCCACAGCCCGTCCAGGCGGCCGCCGCTGGTCGACGCGCTTTGGAACTGCGAGCGAAGAAGAGCGATCGCCTCTTTGCAGTCGGCGCCAGCTCGGCGACGCGAGTGAAGCGCCATGCGGGCGTGCCGGACGTACCACTGGTTGGGATGCTGATGCAGTTTAGCCAAGTCGTTAGGGCTGAGCTGGTCGACATCCTTCACCGTCATCGGTCGCGGCTCGCCGTACGTCAACTTGTAGATGCGGCCGCTGGTGCGATGCACGCCGGTGCTCTCGTGGCACTCGCCCGTGTCGCTCCAATCCAACACGAAAACGTTGCCGTCGGGTCCGTAGGCCAGATCGATGCCGCGGAACCAGGGGTCTTCGAAGATCGCCATGTCAGGCTCGTGACGGCCGACGTAGCCCGACCCTTCGCGCTCGAGCGATTCGACGTTGATCCGCCGGCCATGCATGTTGAGCGTCAGCAATTTGCCGCGATACTTTTCAGGCCAGCTATCCCCTTGGTAGATCGTGCAGCCGATATGTGCGTGACCGCCCCCGTAGCTGTTGGCCGCGCCGCCGCGCGAATCGGTCCAGCTCTTACCGGTGTCAAAGTGCCAATGGTCGGCGTGCTGATCGATCAGTTGGTAAGCCCGCGGATTGGCGTCGAGCGAATGCGGTCGCACGAAGTGAGCCCCCGGGATCGCGTGCCAGAGATGGCCGTTGACGGTGTTGATGAAGAACGGTTCGCCCACTTCGTTCCAGTCGTGTCCCCACGGGTTGGTCGTCCCTTGCGTGAGTGGCTCGAAGATTTGGTGCTCGCGATGGTAACGCCACAGACCGCCACGGAGCGGCACGCGCTCTTCAGGCGGCGAGCCCGGCGGGCCAACCTCCCCGGGACACGAAGCGCCACAGCGCCCGTACAGCCAACCGTCGGGTCCGATCTTCAAACCGTTGGCAAAGTTGTGATAGTTCTCCTGAGCCACTGTGAAACCATCGAGCACCTCTTGCGGCGGGCCGTCGGGCCGGTCGTCGTCATCGCGATCGGGTACGAACAGCAACTTCGGCGGACACATCAGCCAGACACCGTCAGGCACGACGACCAGCCCGGTGAGCATCTGCAGATCGTCGCTGAAGACGCGCCGCGAGTCGGCCCGTCCGTCGCCGTCCTTGTCGGTCAGAATGATCACGCGATCGCGAAGCCCAAGATCAAAGCGCACGCTACGCTCGGCGTAGGTATAGTTTTCAGCCACCCACAGCCGCCCGCGGCCGTCGAACGCCATGGCGATCGGATTTTGCACTTCGGGCTCGTGGGCAAACAGCGTCGCGTGAAAGCCTTCGGGCAGCACGATCTTGCGCAGCGCCTCCTCGGGCGCCAGCAGCGTCGCCGCTTCCGATTCGCTGTTGTAAAGCTTCGGGAATTCGTCAGCCCGAAGCGGCTGGCTCGGAGCGATGCCGAGCGGCAGCAGCGGCAACGCGGCCAGGAGCGCCCGTAGGAGCACCTGTGTCAGAATTGACCGCGCAGTAGCAAAGTGAACCGCGCCGGGGCGTGGCCCCGCAGCCGGATCGGCGGCGAACCTGCTGGACATGCTGTTGTCTTTCTCTCACAAACGCACCGCTAAGCCTCAAATTGAGACGACGCTCGACTGGGGCTTGGCGAACCACGATCGTTTTCGAAACTCGGAGGGTTTATAGTATGCGAATGCCCTTCGTTTTGCGAAGTAAAAAATCGAGTTCGCAAGAGCAGATCGTTTTTTTCGCTCACCCAAGCGGGCTTTGGCACGCCATGTGATAGAAAAGGCCTCCGCCGAGCGTGGAACAGAAGCCGCCCGGGATGAGAACGCACACTTGGTATTTTGAGTGGGGAGATGGGATCATGAAAGTTCGTGTAGTGGC
>JBQCEI010001234.1:0-3382 GCA_051960375.1 Aureliella sp.
AAGTGCTTGAAACGTTCGTCACGGCGATCACGACCAGCTTCGATCCGCACACGACTTACATGGCTCCTAAGACGTTGACGAACTTCGACATCGTCATGAGCCTCAAGCTCGAGGGCATCGGCGCACAGCTGACTCTCGAAGACGGCTTTACGACCATCACCAGCATCGTTCCGGGTGGCGCGGCTGACAAAGATGGCCGACTGAAATCGGGCGATCGCATCGTCAGCGTGGGCCAAGGGGCCGATGGCGACATGGTCGACGTGATGGACCTCAAGCTCGATGACGTGGTCTCCAAGATCCGCGGCAACGCGGGCACGATCGTGCGCCTGGGCGTGCAGCCGGCCGCCGGCGGCGAGACGGTGATCTACAACATCACCCGCGCCAAGATCAACTTGGAAGACAGCGCGGCTCGCAGCGAAATCGTCGAAAGCGGCAAGAGCCCCGATGGCTCGCCGTACAAAATCGGCTACATCGATCTGCCTAGCTTCTATCTCGACATGAAGGGCGCTCGCGACAAGTCGGATTCCTATCGCAGCTCGACTCGCGACGTGCGCAACATTCTCTTGGAATTCCGCGATGCCGATGTCGACGCGGTCGTGCTCGACCTGAGCCGCAACGGCGGTGGTAGCTTGACCGAAGCGATCAGCCTCACCGGCCTGTTTATCGATCAAGGACCGGTCGTCCAAGTGAAGGACCCGTCGGGTGAAGTCCAGGTCTATCAAGACGAAGACAGCGGCGCTGCCTGGACCGGACCGCTGGTCGTCATGACCAGCAAGGAAAGCGCCAGCGCTAGCGAAATCTTCGCCGGCGCGATCCAGGACTATGAACGCGGCCTGATCGTCGGCGATCCGAGCACGCACGGCAAAGGGACGGTGCAGAGCCTGGTCGACCTCGGCCAGCTCTTGACCAATCGCCCCAACTCGATGGGCGCTCTGAAGATCACCATTCAGCAGTTCTACCTGCCCGACGGCAAGAGCACGCAGCGCGAAGGCGTCATGTCCGACATCGTCCTGCCGGCGATCACCGCCGCGATGGACATCGGCGAAGCCGACCTCGACTACGCCCTGCCGAGCGACGAAGTCCGCCGCGCTGGCCACAAAGACTACAAAGAAGTCGACAGCAATCTGCTGGGGCAACTGCGAACCAAGTCGAGCCAGCGCGTCAAAGAGTCGGAAGGGTTTAATAAGCTGCTCAAGCGGATCGACCTGTACCGAGCTCAGAAGGAAGACAAGTCGATCTCGTTGAACGAGAAGACCTTCATGGAGCGCCGCAAGGAGCTCGACGCTGAGAAAGAGGATGAAAAAGCGATCCTCGATTCGCAGCAACCCAAGAAGGAAGTCTTCAAGAAGGACTACTACACCGAGGAAGTGCTGAACATCACTGACGATTACATCGAAGCCTTCACGACTCTCGGACTGGCCGCTCGGAAGTAAATGCACGCTCGATTTTCGACAGGCCTACCTAACCTTGATGCGTCCCTGGGCGGCGGTTTGCTCCCGGGGACGCTCACTATGGTCATCGGCGCCACGGGCGTCGGCAAGACGCAGCTGGCGATGGCTTTTCGCGAAGCTGGTCGCAAACAAGAAGGCCAGCCCGGCACGATCATCGATCTGTCCAGCCGCGGTGATTCTCAAAACCATGCCGGCTACGGCGAGCGAATGTTCGGCACGCCGATGACGACCGCCAATCCGGCTCGAGACGAGTTGCCCGATCCGTTTGGCAGCGGACGTCCCGAAGACGTGCTTCCCTTCCTCGGCTACGGCGGCTCGCGCGTGCTCCGCAGTCAGATGGACGTCGACCAGTGGCACACTTGGCAAAGCGAGCTGAACCGCCGCTTGCCGTTTCTGTCGCACTTCGTCTACGGCCACTTGGTGCACGGCACGCGGCGCTTCATCGTCGACGGCATCGAACCGCAAAGCGATCGCTCCGATTCGCTGCAGCTCGATCTGCTCGAAAGTATCTACCACCGCATGCTTCGCAAAGAGCACGACTGGTTAGCCCGTGAAGTGTTCCGCGAGCGCTATCGTGACCTCTCTGGGGACGTCATGCAGTACGAGTTCGATCATCAGCATGCGGCGGGAATGGTTTTGGTGACGACCACCGAAAGCATGCTCGACCAGTTGATGATGCGGCCGCTAGCCGACGGCGACCTGGCCGCCGGCGCAAACACGGTCATCCTGATGGGCCGCGTTCTTCAAGACGGCCGCATGCAGCGCGGTCTCTACATCGCCAAACACCGCGGCAGCGCCGCCGATGACCGGATCATTCCGTTTTCGATCGACGACAGCGGGCTGGTGATCTAGGAAGGCTTCAGGCTTCAGGGATCAGGCTTCAGATAATTGTCTGAGGCCTGAAGCCTGGAGTCTGAAGCCTAAAGAGCTACCCGGCATGGATTCGAACCATGAATGAAAGATCCAAAATCTTTAGTGTTACCGTTACACCACCGGGTAGGGTGGAAGCATCGACGCAGAGACCTTCCCAGGTGCAGCAGGTCGCGTCAATATGCTATTCGAATCTGGCAGTGAGGTGGAGCCCCCAGGGCCAGGTTCGCAGGCTAGAAAATTTAGCCTGATCGCTGCCGGTTCACAACCGCAAATGCGAGTCTTTGGAGCTCGATTGCCAAATCTACGTCTACGACGGCCGTCGCCGGCTGCGGGTTCAGACTTACCGGTGCAAAATTCAGGATTCCTACGACCCCGAGGGCCGACAGGCGGTTGGCGACCGCGGGGGCCGCGTCGATCGGCACGGCTAGGATCGCCAGATCGACGCCCATCTTCGGCAAGGTCGCTTCGAGCGAGTCGATCGGCAAAACCGGGATGCCGTTGATCGTCTGGCCGGTCTTCGCCGGGTCAGCTTCGTAGATGGCGACCAGGTTAAAACCTTGTTCGCGAAAGCCGCGGTAGCCGACCAGCGCGCTGCCGAGATTACCCAGTCCCACCAGCACCGCCGACCAGCGGCCGTCGGTCCCGAGGATGCTCCGCAGATGGCCGATCAGCTCGGCCACATCGTAGCCGACGCCGCGCTTGCCGAGCTGACCGAGCTGCGCCAGATCGCGGCGGATTTGCGAGTCGCTCAAGCCGAGGCGTCGCGCCAGGAAGCTGCTGCGGATGGTCGACTGGCCGCTGCGCTGACAGTGCTGCAGCTCGCGAAGATAGAGGCCCAGGCGATTGGCCGTCGGGCCCGAGATGGCGACGCTGGGCACGTGCGACGTCGGCAGCGCAGAGCCGCTGAGCAGTTGGTCGGTCAAGGCGGTGGGCTTCATAGCTGTAGCGACTCCGCGTAGGGCTGGCAGGGAATTGCTGGGCTGGCTAGCTGGCGAGAATCGGCTTTCTCACATTCGCCCCGGAGGGGCCGGCGTCAGTAGCCCGGGGCGACATCTCTC
>JBQCEI010001235.1:0-6798 GCA_051960375.1 Aureliella sp.
ATTTCCGCTTTGGGCAGTACAGCGTCGACAAGCTGCACGAAGCCCAAGCCGATTCGCCGCGGACGATGGACGTGCAACTGGCTTGGTCATGGGATCAAGTCAACTGGACGCGTCCGCCCGAGCGCGAAGAGCTGATTCCACGCGGGGCGCAAGGGGACTGGGATGGTGGCATGATCGTCACCGCCCGCGCTCCGGTGGTCGTCGGCGACAAGCTCTACTTCTTTTATGGCGGCACCGATTTGGTGCACGACGAGAAGCGAGTCAAAGCAGCCATCGGCTTGGCGACGATGCGCCTGGATGGCTTCTGTTCGATGACCAGCGACCGTTCGGCCGAAGGCTGGCTGATTACGCGCCGCGAACCGTTTCGCCAGCCGCAAGTGACGATCAACGCACGAACGCGCGACGGCGGCGAAATCACTGCGGAGATCCTCGATCGCCAGAACCGAGTCGTCCCCGGCTTTTCGCGCTCGGAGTGCATTCCCTTTCAAGGCGATGACGTGCGGCACACGCTCGCCTGGAAAACCGATGCGTTTCCAAGCCCGCCGGCATCCGACTACAAGATTCGCTTCTGGCTCAAGAACGCCGAGCTCTTTTCGTACTTACCCGCGGCGCTCGATCCCAACGAAAAGGATCTGGCCCGCTTTCCGGCCGCGGGTCCGTGACGTATCGCCTGTTCATTGAATCAGCCGGCACGCGTTAGCGTCCGGTTTCTTCCCGCCAACCGCGGGCTAACGCCCTGAGGCTGATTTGATCGTTCACTTGCCCGAAGCGGTATCCAGCTTGGTCAAGTCAACCGCCGGGGCTTCGCGCACTTCCCACACCGGCGGCTGGCCTTTGGTTTGTAGCTCGAGCCAGGCCAGCGCCGCTTCGTAGACGATCTCGTGGCCACCTTGGAAGATCGTTACCTCGGCTGTTCTCGAAGTGCGGCGGAACAGAGCGGGCTTGCGGCGGAAGGTCGGGTCATCGATCTTTTGCAGCAGATCGGCCGGCATCTCAGGGGCTTGCTCCATTCGATCGATTGCCGCATCCGGTATTTGATCAGCCAGCGCAGCGACGGCGTTGAACGCGCGGAGCGTATGTCCGACAGGGACGCTGCCGTTATGGCCATCGGTGATGCCCGTGTTGATCGACAGGTTCACCGTGCCACGCGCCCGATCCAGCCAAGCCGAAGCCGAACGCACGCGGTAATCCTCATCGGCCTCGCGCGATGAGCCTGGCGCACCGCCGCACACCTTCTCGAGCATCGCCGCGTAGCGAAGTTTGCGTTGCTTGGTGTCGGCATACCAGGTCCTCAGGTCATAAATCGGACACCAAGCCGAAACGCCTGCCCAAACTTCGGGAGCTCTGCCTGCCATCAGCAGCGACGCGTAGCCACCGCCCGATGCGCCGATCAAATAGATTCGGCCTTCATCGATCTTCGATTGGGTCTTGGCATATTCGACCGCGCTGAGGATATCCTTCACCACCAGTTCCGATCCGCAAGCTTCGGGATGGTCGTTCACACCGCGAAAATTCGGATGGATCATCACCCAACCTTTTGCGATGCACCATAGTCCGTAGGCCGGATTGGCTTGCGTGTAATCGCCGCTCCAAGAATGCAGCGCGACCAGCAACGGCTTTGGTTCTTGCCCACCCGGATCGTAGAACAGGGCAGGTTGCAGCGTATTGTCGGCGGCGCTGCGATACTCGATCGCGGCGACTTGCGGCGGCCAGCCCGGAACGGGCTTCGATGGAGCGTTTGCGCGCTGCTCTTGCGCGCTCGCCGGCGCTGTGATGGCTAGCGAGTGCACAGCCAAGATCAAAATCCCAAAGCTCGACCGACGAAACCAGGATGAAGTTTTCATGTGCGGCTCGCTCGCTTGTTAGTGCCTTCGCGTCTTGGTCGTAATTCCTCTGCCTGCCTCCTGAGTTGGCCCAACGATCCGATGCAGACAACTGTACTTGCTGGCAAGGGCATTTGGGAGCGCCCGCGGGGCGAGAGCCGCGACGGAATAGGGGGATCGCGCGAGTCAATGGTATCTCGTTTGCACGCGGCAGCCGTAGCGTGGCGCAGGTGCTGTCTGGGGATTCGCGACCTGTAAGGTCGCCTATATCAGCCCAGGGCAAGACGCCGTTAGGCGGCGCAGCCCTGGGTAAACAGAACAGTCGGCATGTCGGCCCTGAAAGGCGCCGCTCATTGTCCGCGCTGGCCGATTGGGCCATGCCGGCCTGGTCAGCGAACGAATGAGCGGCCCTGTCAGGGCCGAGATGCCGCAATGCTGGGTACCCAGGGCTGCGTCGGCCTGAAGGCCTCCTTGCCCTGGGCTGGTATAGGCGACCTTACAGGTCGCGAATCCCGGTGCCCGTTGCGCCCCCCCACGACCAACGACCCATCGCGAGGAGCCTCCCGCCATGCTGCAAAAATTGAAGGACTTCGGAGGACTGATCAAGCAGACGTTCACCGAATTCAGCAACGATGATTGCTTGTCGATGGCCGCGGCCTTGGCCTATTACACGGTTTTCTCGCTACCGCCGCTGCTGGTCATCGTCATTAGCGTGGCCGGTATGTTCTGGAACCGCGATGCCATCCAAGGGAGCATCGAAGGGGAAGTTCAGGGGATGGTCGGGGAGAGCGGCAAAGAGCAAATCCACAGCATGATCGCTCAAGCCTCACAGCCGCAGGGGCGCGGCCTGGCGACCGCCATCGGGGTCGTCGTGCTGCTGGTCGGTGCGACCGGAGCGTTCGCCCAGCTCCAGCACTCGCTGAACAAGGCCTGGGAAGTCGAGCCCGATCCCGAACAGGGCGGCATCAAGAACTTTATCCTTAAGCGTATCCTCTCGCTGGGCATGGTCCTGGCGATGGCCTTTCTCTTGCTGGTCTCACTGATCCTGACGACGGTCCTCTCCGCCGCCGGGCACGCCATGGGTGGTCTCCTGCCGAGCGGCATCTCGGCCGTCTGGCCGATCATCATCAACTTCGTCGTATCGTTTCTGGTGATCTGGCTGCTATTTGCCGCCATGTTCAAATTCCTTCCCGACGCCAACATCGATTGGGAAGACGTCTGGATCGGCGCAGCGATCACCGCTTTGCTGTTCATGATCGGCAAGGCGCTCATCGGCGTCTATCTGGGCACCCAAGCCCACGGCGCCGGACCGGTGATCCTGATCCTGCTGTGGATTTACTACAGCGCCAGCATCGTTCTGATCGGCGCCGAGTTCACGCAAGTCTGGGCGCGCAGCTATGGCAAACAGATCCAACCCAAGGCCGGAGCGGTGCGCGTCGAGCGCACCAAAGAATACGCCCGACACAAACCTCAACCAGCACCCGCCTTCGCCACCGCCCATCAGCCGCAGCCCGTAGCGGCCATCGCCGACACCAATCTGCAACACCTGGCTGAGCGAGTTGAGGAAGGCGAGGCGGTCGACGACACCGACGACGGCCGGTACTTGCTCATCGGCAACGTCCCGGCAAAGCGTTCCGGTGCGACGAAAAAGCTGCTCGTGCCTTTATGCCTGGGCGGCTTCCTCTGGTACTGGTGGTCCAGCCGCAGAGGTTCTGGACCGCAAAGCTATTGAATGCAGCGGCTGTCATCCACCACCAAGGCACAAAGACACCAAGAATACAAAAACCATACGTGGAACGAACCCGCGGAGCCACCTTCCCATTCCACCTTCGTGTCTTGGTGTCTTTGTGGTGAATCTTCCGCGGAATTGACTCAGCGCTTTGGGCAAACGGTGACGATAGTAGTGAATATCGGTTCCGTCTGCGGTCGCTGAAGCCATGGATGCAAGATGTTCGCTAGCCGCTCGTTGGGATTGTGCGTCGGCCTGGTGTTACTGGGGCAAGCGTCGCTGGCATGGTCGCAGGGGCTGATCGTTTCGTCGGCCGGGCCGGTCAATCGGAGCATGGGGGGAGCGGCGGTGGCCGCGCCGATCGATGCTCTGGGAGCCATCTACTGGAACCCGGCTACGATCAGCGGACTTCGCAGCAGCGAGACCGCCTTTGGGCTCGATCTGTTGATCGCCAACCAGACGGTCTCTTCGTCGGTCGGCCCTTATTCAGGCTCGACCGACGCCGAGCCGGGCGTCTTTCCGATTCCCAATATCGGCTGGGTGCATAAGACCAAGTTCGAACCGCTGACGATCGGCTTGGGTGTCAACGGAATCGCCGGCTTCAAGACCAACCTCCGCGCCGATCCGACCAACCCTGCGTTGATGCCGGCTCCGCTAGGGCTGGGGCGAGTCAGCTCGGAAGCCTGCTTTATGCAGCTTGCGCCAGTGGCCTCGCTTGCCATCAACGACCATCTTTCGCTTGCGGCTGGCCCGACGATCACGACCGGCCAGCTGAGCCTCGAACCGTTTGTGTTCGACGCTCCGAACAGCAATGGCCACTACGCTTCGGGCCAGGCGACGCGCTATCACTGGGGTGGCGGGTTTCAAACGGGAGCGTACTACATCTACAGTGAGGCTCTGCGGTTCGGTGCTTCCTTCAAGAGCCCCACTTGGATGGAACGCTTCGAGTTCTATGGCGAAGATGCCGCCGGCAATCCGCGGCCGCTGTCCTTGGACTTTGATCTGCCGATGATCGTCTCAGTGGGTACGTCGCTCGCGGCCGGCGACGGCTGGTTGATGGCGCTCGACCTGCGGTACATCGACTTCGCCAATGCCGCGGGCTTGGGAGACCGCGCCGTCTTCGATTCCTCGGGCAGGCTAGGCGGCTTGGACTGGAGCTCGGTGTTAGTAAGTGCGCTCGGCATTCAGAAGGAAGTGAACCAAGCGTGGACGGTCCGCGGCGGTTACACGTACAACCAGAATCCGATCAAGAACAGCGAAGCCTTTTACAGCATCGCTTCACCGCTGATCTATCAACACACACTCAGCAGCGGTCTGTCGTACAACGCCTCGGAGTCGTTGTCGGTCAACTTGGGCTATAGCTACCTGTTTGAGAACACGCGGCACGGACAGCTGATCGTGCCAGGCATCGGGCCCCTCGCCGGCTCGAGCTTCTCCAATTCGATGGATGCGCACTTTCTCAGCTTCGGCCTGACGGTTCGGCAGTAGTGAAGAATGTTTTTTCACCGCGTCCGGTGTGGCACTGGCTATGCCAGTGGCTCTTTGTTCGAAGTTTACCGCTCAGCCCGCTGAGCTACCTCCCAATGGCAAATCGTCTTGCAAGTGTTTCCGGGGGGGTTGGATTGGCACTAGAACGCTTTACCGGCCTGCCCAAGCTTCAACTTCGAAAGCTGAAGACACTGGCATAGCCAGTGCCACACGGGTTTAACAAGGGGGCGCGGAGAGTTACCCCAACACCGCGGTCGATGCATCGGCCAGTTCCAGTTCATCGAGGCACTCGACCAAGAGTTCGGGGCGGATCGGTTTGGTGAGGTAACCGTCCAGGCCCGCTTCGAGGCATTGATCGCGGAAGCCGGTCAAGGCGTGCGCGGTCATGGCGATGATCGGGGTGCGTCGACCGGTTTCGCGTTCCCAAGCCCGAATTCTTTCGGTAGCGCCGAAACCGTCGAGCTCAGGCATCTCAATGTCCATCAGGATGACATCGAAGCAGCCGGTGGTGCATGCCTCGACCGCTTCCAGTCCATTGCTGGCCACCGCGCACTGATGTCCCAAGAGCTCGAGAATTCCGGTGGCAACCATTTGATTGACCGGCGCATCGTCGACGACCAAGACGCGAAGCGAGCGCGAAGTGCCCGGAACGCTGCGGCTGATCGCATGCTCGATTTCGTGGCTTTGCGTGAGCAAGTCATGCACTGCGCCGACGAGTTCTTCCGCCGACGCAGGCTTCGTTAGGCAGTGATCGTGGTTCAAGTGGAACTGCTTGGGCGCGAGATATTGGTCGTTGGCCGGGAGCAAGCCGATCAGCGGAATACTCTGCAGGACCGAAGCTTCGGGGCTGTCGAGCCAAGCGTGACTCTCCGGCGTTTCGAAACCGAAGTCGATCATCACTAGCCACGGCAACCTTGCCAACGATCGATACGTCGCGATCGTATCCCACGCTTCGGCCGAGCACGGCAACACAGTGCAAGTCGCACCAGCGCTGATGAGCGCTTCGCAGTAAGCGTGCCGCGCCGCGGAGCGATCGCAGTAGACCAACACCTGGCAATCGGTAAGCGGCTTGGTGCTCGATTCGGCCGACGGTTCGACCAGGCGAGCCGCTGGAATCGAGAAATGGAACGTGCTGCCTTGGCCAACTTCGCTCTCGACCCACATTTCACCTCCCATGAGCGTCACCAGCTCGGACGAGATCGTCAGTCCAAGCCCGGTCCCACCATAGCGTCGCGTGGTCGAGCTGTCGCTTTGCTGGAAAGACTCGAAAATGGTCGCTTGCTTATCGAGCGGAATTCCAGGTCCGGTATCGCGCACCGAAATGTGCAAGTGATCGATGCCGTTGGCATCGGCTTCGAATTCGGTGCTGATAAAGATCTCGCCTTTTTCAGTGAACTTAATCGCGTTGCCGACCAGGTTCACGATGATTTGACGGAGGCGGCACGGATCGCCCTCGACCAGCCGTGGCACTTCGGGCGAGATTCTACAAACCAGTTCGACATCCTTGCCTGAGGCCGATACGGCCATCAGCTTGGCGACATCGCCGATCACATCATGCGGCGAAAGCGGGATGCGCTCCAGGTCCATCTTGCCCGCCTCGATCTTCGACAGGTCGAGAATGTCGTTGAGCAATCCCAGCAGCGAGTCGCCCGATTGCTTGACAATCGTTAAGCAGTTCCGCTGCTTGGCCGACAGCTCGGTGCGCAGAGCCAGTTCGGTCATGCCCAGGATTCCGTTCATCGGCGTGCGAATCTCGTG
>JBQCEI010001236.1:0-8986 GCA_051960375.1 Aureliella sp.
CCGTTCATCGGCGTGCGAATCTCGTGGCTCATCGTGGCCAAGAATCGACTCTTGGCATCGTTGGCCGCTTCGGCCGCTTCTTTGGCGCGCCGCAACTGGTCCTTGGCGACCATCAACTCTGCGGCGGTTCGCGCCAGCCGCGAATTCGACTGAGCCAGCTCCGCGGCTCGCGCCTCTGCGGCAGCCGTGCGCTCGGCCACGCGATCTTCGAGCGTCGAATTGAGCTGGGCCAGCTCGAGGAAGCCTTGCGCGTTTTCGAGCGCCGCTCCAGCGATACCTGCAATGAAATCGGCCAGCCGCGCTTCGTCGGGACCGAACAGGTTCCGTATTTGGTCGTGCGTTATGTACAGACAAGCATCGATGCGATCGCGAACTTTGATTGGCACGTACAGAGCCGAACGATGCCGGCGCAGGACGTCGTAAGTCGCATCGCCCTCGATCGGTTCGACCACCGCCACGGCGCATCCCGACTCGACCGCTTTGCGCAGCGTCTCATAACGGGGCTTCAGAGGAGCCATGTGCGGCGACAATCTGCGGCTGTCGAGATGCGGCAGCCCTTGCGTATCGACAAGTTCGCAATGCTCGGCTCGCAGCAGCCGGATCGCGGCTACTTGCACTTGGCTATAGACCAGCGACGAGGAGCGAGCCGACACGATCATGCGGCCGCTTTCCAACACGCCGTCAAAGCGGTCGGCAAGCGAGAGCGTGCCTTCTTCGGCTTCGACATGGCCATGCGGATGTTTGCCGCCGAGGCTTTCGATGGCTTCCATTTGCTGAAGCGCATCTTCGATTTCTTGTTCGCATAGTTCGCGGCCGATCGCTTGCCCTAATTGGCCGCGATACCACAGCGTCTTGGCATATTCGTACTTGGCCGCTTGCCGGCTGGCGACGGCCAGGCTCTTGTCCAGGAAGCGATACGCCGCGCGGTAATTGCCAAGCAAGCCATAGGCCAGCCCAGCCTCGCGATAAGCGCGGGCCAAATCGTTGCGGCAGATGCGAGACGAGCCGATCGAGCTGAGCGCGCTTTTCAAGGCTTGCCGCAGCAAGCGATGCTTTTCATCAGGTGCATAGTTCGACTGAATCAGAGCGGCCTGCCGGTACGCGGTGGCCAGCCACGCCTGAGCCGGCAGCGTATACGCATTCTTGATGCCCGCTTTGCGAGCTACCGCGATCGAGCGCTCCAAGGCCTCGATCGCTTCACCGAAGCGACTCTGATACAGGTGCGTGATTCCAGCGGCCAACTGAAGCTGTGCCCGGCCCTGCACATCTTTGCGGCTGCGAGCCATTTCGGTATCGAGCAACTCGCGCGGGACTTGGCCTTGCGAAGCCCGGGTCCAGATGTCGAGAATGATCCCCGAAGCTTGCTCGTCCCCCAGCTCCAATCCGGAGCTGTGGTTTTTGCGAGACTCTTTGAGCGATTCGCCAAATTCGCCCAGATGGTAAAGCGCGGCAGCTACCTGGTAACGGGCGATGTGCACTTGCCAGAAGTCGCCGGTGCGTTCGAGCAAGCGAATGGCGGCGCGGCCTTTTTCCACACACTGTTCGAACTGCGAAGCGTAGTAGAGCACGCAGCTATAAAACGTCAGCGATTGCCCTTCGCCCCACACGTCGTTGAACTGATGCCTCAACTCGAGCGAGCGCTTGGCATACCGGATCGCGCGGTCGAACATCGGAATCAGACTCACCACCGGCGCGTGCTCGGAGTAAGCATGCGCCAGCTCGGTAGTCGGCAGGAATTTTTCAGCCAGGTTCAGCCCGCGCAAGTGAGCCCAGAGGCACTGCGTCTTGGTGCGGCAGAACCAGCAGCCGTGCGTCAGCTTGCTGAACAAGCGCATCACCAGACGTTCCGCTTCGGTCGGCTCGCGCCGCGCGCGATGCAGCATGACCGTCGGGAACCAGGTATGCAAAGTTTGAATAAACGTTTCCCACAGCAAGAGCACGACCATGACGCCGAAGAAGCGGGGCACGTGCCGCCCCAGCGTCCGCAGCGCTTGCTCGTATCCCAGCGTGGCGCTTTCCATGTCGCCGCGTTTGAATTGCAGGTCCGCCAGGTTGCTTTGCACTTCGGCTTTGGCCAAACTCCCGTGGGCCAGCTCCAGCGCTTGCTGAAACAGCGGCTCGGCCTGGTCGTACCGTCCGCGCAGCATGAGCGTGTCGCCGAGTCCTTTGGCGATGCGGAAACGGATCTCATCGCTTCCACCTTCGACACCTCGAGCGGCGATTCGGTACTGCTGTTCAGCCACACCCAGCGAGAAGCGCAGGCGAGCTTCCTCCGCGGCGCTCAGCGCGTACGGAACCGCTTTGGCGGGCTCGCCCGCTTCATCGAAGTGATACGCAATGTCGGAGTTGCGATCCGGCGCGTGGCTTTCCAGATGCTGGGCTGCTTGCAGATGCAGAGCGCTGCGTTGGAGCACTGCCAAGCGGTTCAGGAAAGCCTCGCGGACTTGATCGTGGATGAATACAAACTCGGCTCCGTCGGCCCGCGCCCAAACGATCTGTCGCTCGCGTGCCTTATCGAGGGCGAGCAAGGCTTCGAGCGTCGACATGCCGGTCAGGTCAGCGACCATATCCAGTCCGAAACGCTTGCCGATGATCGCGCCAGTGCACACGATCCGCACCGTCTCGGCAGGCAGCAAGTCGATACGCCGAGCGATCACGGCGGCCGCTTCGGTCGACGATTGGATCTCGGCCATGGCGGTCTGGTCGACCTTCCAGCCATCGGTTTCCGGCACCAGCGCGCCCGACTCGACCAGCCCGCGGAGGACGGCCGAGGCCATGAAGGGGCTTCCCCCTGACAAACGCGTTACGACTTCCAGCGCGTCGTCGGGCAGCCCGCCAGCCATCGATTCGGCTAGCTTGCAAATTTCGGTATCGGAGAAGGGGCCCAGTTCCAAGTGATCACTGGGGCGAATCTCGCGCAGCGGATGATCCAGGCCGACCTCTTCGGCGCGGAAGGCTGCGATGATCGATGCCGACCGCGATGCCCGATCCTCCAGAGCTCGCCAGCGGCGAATGAGGCGATAAGTAACATCGTCGGCCCACTGACAGTCGTCGAGTATGAACACCACCGGCTGAAGCCTGTCGCCGATGATGTCGAGAAAGCGAGCGATCGCTTCGATCGTTCGATTCTCACCGAAGGCTTCCGGGCCGCTCGCCGCATCGGCCGTCGGACCGAACACTTCGGCGAGCGATGGGAGGGCCGAAACGAGTGCTTCCTTGAGCTCGCCCAGATCGGCGGCAATCGCCGGCAACGACGATGGGTCGCTTTGAACCACGTTGAGAAAGCCGTCGATGATTCCTTCAAAGATTGCGAACGGTTTTTGGCCGACTTGTTTGGCTCCTTGGCCCTTCAGCACCCAGACGCCGGCAGCCCGCGCCTGCTTGGCCACTTCCACCAGCAAGCGACTTTTGCCGCTGCCGGAGATTCCTTCGACGAACATCAAGCGTCCCTGCTGATCGCGCGTTTGCCGCAAGAGCCGCGTTAGACTTGCCAGTTCGTCGTTGCGGGCAACGAAAGCTGGTTCGGTCAGCGTGCACCGGCGGTCGCTAGCGCCGATGACGATTTGCTCATTGGTCGATCGACCCGCCAGCGATTGATAGATCGCTTCCAAATCCGAGACGACCGCTTCGGCGAGCTGATAGCGATCCGAAGGGTCTTTTCGCAACAGCCGCTGGACGAGTTCATTGAGTTCTCTGGGGATCTTGGCGTTGAAGTCGCGCAGATCCGGCACCGGGCTCGTCAGGTGCTCGAAGAGAATCGAGCGCGCATCAGAGCCTGTAAACGGAGCGGAGCCCACCAGGCACTGATACAGCAAGATGCCGACCGAGTACATATCCGAAGGGGGTCCGACGTCGGCGTCGATCGAACCGACTTCCTCGGGCGACATGTAGGTGACGGCCGCCAAATCGTTATTGGTCAGCAGTTGCTCTTGGTAGAACCGCTTGATCGTTCCGAAGCCGACCAGCATGGCCTCATCGGGCATGGGATTGCCCGCGGCGTCGGTCGGCAGCATCACGTTGCTCGGATGCAGATTGCCGTGCAGCACTCCATGCGAGTGGATCGCTGCCAGGCTCCTCATGATACGGGCCACCACGCTGAGCGAGCCGGCAATATCTAACGGCCCCGACTTCAGTCGGCTTTCGAGCGAAACGCCCTCGACCCATGGCAGGACCGCATAAAACGTCTCTTCATCTTGGCCATAGTCGAGCACCGGGGCCAAGGATTCGCAGACGATCGTCGTGCGCACGCCGGCATCGTAGTCGAGTCGCGCTCGCGCGCTGCGCGAGAGTCCCGTTGTGCGCAGCGCCTTGACGATGACCTGGTTGCCCGTGACCGAATCGCGGCACAAGAGCGTGCGCCCCTCGGGCCACTGCGCTTGAATGCTCAGAACCGAGTATCGGCCGCCTACGACCGGATGGGCAGAGCGGTCGCTGGTCGCCGGCTGGGCCGCTGGGGCGGGCGATGACGCGTCGCTAGGGCGGGGCGGTGGATGATTAGTCGCGACGAAGTCGCCGCTGTTTGGTTGATTCTTGATCGTCTGTTGGTTCATGGACGCATGCCAGCTTCTCGCTACCTGAGTAGGCGGTGGAGAACAGTGTCGAAGCGAGGTCGGGCATGTGAACCTTAGCTCAGCGATATTTTTCCCCAGCCCTGATGGACCTCAGGAGGCGCCGAATTGCGGCGTATTCTCTTTCCTGGGCCCTACAAACCGCACCGCCGCAACTCGTTTTCGAACATTGCCGCTGAATATCTGTTCACCGAAGTTGAATTCGGGACTGGTTTCAAGAGAATCCCGTGCAGCCCCTCAATGCTGAAAGGCATATCGCCTCACTTTTTCTTTTTGTCCGGAGGGATTCCGTGTCACCAGTGATTTCGCGCCAACCAGTTTCTGTGTCGGCAATCGATCGGTTCGTGCAGGATTGCATCGTTCCGCTCGAGCAGGGGCTCTCGCAAATTGAATCCGAGCTAGCGGCAGACGCGATGCCGGTGCGCGGCGACGAGTTCCATATCCGAGTCGCCGCGTTGTTTGAACAGTCGCAAGCAGCCTGTCGCGAGTTCGACGCGCTGCACCAAGGCGATGCCGAGCTCGTCGCCCAAGCCAGGAAGCTCTTCCTCGAGCGCTCGGCACCCTGGTTCGATCAAAGCTGGATCGCGCATCGTTCGCGCAGTAAGCCAAGCGGCTTTCCAGGCGATTATGAGATGCTGATCAAGCTGTACCAGCAGACGACACCGGCCCGCGGCGTCGGCGGCTACCTCGATCTGTGCATTCAAGATCTTCCGTTGGCCCGCGCGGTCCGCGCGCGGCTGAACTGCGCTCGCGAGTTTCTGCTCGAGGCGCTTCAGTCGCGCTCTGGCACGGTGCGAATCCTGGATATCGCCAGCGGTCCGTGCCGCGAATTCGAGAACTGGCCGGCGCTTGCGAGCAACACCGAAGTCGAGGTCGTTGCGATGGACAGCGATCCAGCGGCGCTCGAGTACGTTCAGGCTCAGATCGCCAGCCAGTTGCCTGCCGGGACCCGCCTGCGACCGGTTCGCCACAACGCGCTGCGAACGCGATCGGCCGAAGCGACGATTCGTCAATTCGGTCGGTTCGATGTGATCTACAGCGTCGGCTTGTGCGACTACCTGACCGATGACCATCTGATCGCCTTGTTTTCCGCTTGGCGGGAAACGCTGCAAGAAGGTGGAATGCTTTACATCGCCTTCAAGGACACGGTTGAGTATGACCACACGCCGTACCAGTGGCATCTGGACTGGTACTTCTATCAGCGCACCCAGGCTGACGTGTTGGCGCTCTATCGCGCTGCGGGCTTTGAAGTGGACAGCTTGGAAATCAGCCGCGACGCGACTGGCATCATCACCAACTACGTCTACCTCGATCAAGCTTCCTCGATCCGCCGCGTCGACGCTCCGCACACCGCCGAGCCGCGTGCCCCGAAGAGCCGATCGGTGGGAACGAAAGTGTCGGTCGATGCTTCCGAAAGCGAAGTTGGCGAGAACGGCTAACTGCATGTTCAATGGATCAGCCGGCACGCGTTAGCGTCCGGTTCCTTGCCACGGCCGCCGGGCTAACGCCCAGCGGCTGATTGAAACGCCCCGGGGCAGCGCTCGAACTGTTGGCGCTGCCCGGGTTTCTTGTCTCCCCCTCGCCCCGCTTCGGGGAGAGGGGGCCGGGGGGTGAGGGGCGGGAGCGGCGACATGTTCCGCCTTGGCTGATCAACGATGGCTTGCGGGCGCTGTGGCGGGCTCGTCCCTCGCTTACGCGTTTTGAAGTCGCGCATTTGGCGTTTTGGGGTGGCACTGGCTTTGCCAGTGGCTCTTTTTTCCAAGTGCATGGCGTTCATGAGCCCGGCCGCTCTCCGATGGCGGACCAGGTTGCAAACCTTTTCCTGGAGGTTGGATTGGCATCGGAACGTTACCTGGCCTTCTGACGCTTCAAACTTCGAAGCAGAGGACACTGGCATAGCCAGTGCCACACCGAGAAATGCGCTGGCTTCAAAACTTACGCGTCGGGTTACATCACACGCAGGCGCTCAATGCCGCGTCGGTCCGGCACGCAGCCGCGTTCACCGCCAGGATCGATTCCATCGGCAATCCATCGTTCAACTTGGCCTTCACTTGCAAGAAGTTTTCTTCTTCGGCCAAGAAGGCGTCGACGACGTCGGGGTCGAAATCGGTTCCGCGCCCTTTGACGATGATCTCTTTGGCCACTTCGTGGCTGAACGCATCTTTATAGACGCGCTTGGTGGTCAGCGCATCATAGACGTCGGCGACGGCGACGATTCGCGCGCACAGTGGAATGGACTCGCCCGCTAGCCCGCTGGGATAGCCGGTGCCGTTGAACTTTTCGTGATGCGATTTGGCGATGTCGCGAGCCACGCGGAGGTAGCGCGCCGACGGATACGCATGCAGGGCGGCATCGAGCGTCTGGCTGCCGATCAAAGCATGCTGCTTCATCACGTCGAACTCTTCGGCGGTCAGCTTGCCGGGCTTGAGCAAGATGTGATCGGGAATGCCGACCTTGCCAATGTCGTGCAGCGGGCTAGTTAGATAGATCGTTTGCACATAGTCGGCAT
Source organism: Aureliella sp. (assembly GCA_051960375.1). Classification (GTDB taxonomy): domain Bacteria; phylum Planctomycetota; class Planctomycetia; order Pirellulales; family Pirellulaceae; genus Aureliella. Next base: position 7,078 of record JBQCEI010001236.1, read on the forward strand.
CGATTTCGTCGGCGTAGCGCTGCGTCTTGGAAAGATGCTCAGCCAGGATGCGCGAGTACTCGCGCATGCGCTCCAGGTGAGCTCCCGTTTCGCAGTCGCGCGATTCGGCCAGCTTGGCCAAGGTGAAGACCAGCAGGTTTTTGTTCTCGAGCGAGATGATCCGCTCGGCCACGCTCAGCCGCACGATCAATTCTTCACAGTCGACCGGCTTGCTGAGAAAATCGTCCGCGCCGGCCTGCAGTCCGTGAACCATGTTGCCGGTTCGCTCGAGCGAGCTGAGCAAAATGAAGTAGACGTAATCGCTGAGCTGGCGACGGCGAACCAGACGAGCTAGCTCGACGCCCGACATGCCGGGCATCTGCCAGTCGGAAATCACGATGCGGATCTGGCCGGTGCAAATCTTCTCATACGCTTCTTGACCATCGGCGGCGGTGGCCGGATGCCAACCGAGTTCCCGGAGGGTCTCGCTCAGCAATTCGCGACATACCGGATCGTCGTCGACAATCAGAATCGAATCGGCTGCGGCGTGTTGTTGGTTAGTCACGGCGGGTACCTCGCGTGATCTTGCAGATCGCTTCATCGACCGATTCGTATTCCATGCGCAGATCGGCCAACAATGTTTGCAGCGCGAGCAAATCCTCTGCGCCCTCGGCGCTCTGTCGGGCGGCGACGCTATTAGCGCAGCGCTCGAGTTGCTGCGAGTACTCGGCCAGTTGGCTGGCCGATACGCTCAGCGAACTCCCCTTCACGCGGTGGGCCAACCGGGCGGCCTCGCGCCAGTTGTGTGCGGCGATCGCTTGCTCGAGCAGGCCAATATCGCTCTGGGCCGTCGAGTGGAACAATTCGAGCACGCGGTGAACGAGATCGACTCGCCCGAAACATCGCCTTTCCAGCGATTCAAAGTCGAGAGAGCGGGGTGCCGAGCCGTTGGGCATGGCCAAAGTGGAACTCATTTTGGTTTTCCAAAGGGTGTTCCGCTGCAACGGCGGAACTTGTACATCTGTACGCCTATCTGTCACTCGGGCGCAGAAACGCTACGTCACATTCGGGGTGCGGTCAAACGCACCGCCGGCGAGGCCCCACGGGAAGCAGCCAGCTGGTAGCTTTAGAGCGGTCGTACTGACTGGAGCATGCTCCCAGCGCTCTCCGCGCTCTCCGCGCTCTCCGCGGTAAAAACCTCCGCAAGCGGCGCGCATAATGCTCCCACTTGCGCATCCCCCTCCCACGGCCTGGGGCCGATTGCTTTCATACCCAGTTTCCCGCTCACCCGTTTGTCGCACCTCAGCTTAGGAGAACCGAGACTCATGAATCCCAAGACATCGACCAGCCAAGGCGGCCCAGCCACTCCGATCGTCGGGCAACGAGCTCGCATCACTCAGGAGTACGGGCATCTGGTCCATATGCCGCTGGCACTGAACAATGAAGCCAGAAAGCAAAGCGTCGACAACCTCAATCAACTGCTGGCCGACACGATGGCGCTGCGCGACATGTACAAGAAACATCACTGGCAGGTCTCGGGACCGACGTTCTACCAGTTGCATTTGCTGTTCGATAAGCACGCCGCCGAACAAACCGAGCTGATCGACGAGATCGCCGAGCGGATCATGCTCTTGGGTGGCATCAGCGTCGCCATGGCGCACGATGTGGCCGAACTGACCAGACTTCCGCGCATCCCGAAAGGTCGCGAAGAACCGCCGGTTCAAATCTCGCGGTTGCTCGATGCCCACGAACGCATTCTTCTCGAAGCCCGTTCGATGGCCAAGCAAGCGGCCGAAAGCGGTGACGACGGCACCAACGACCTGATCGTCAGCGACGTCGTTCGCACCAACGAGCTCCAGGCGTGGTTCGTCTCCCAGCACGTGGTGGACGTGCCGGTCGTGCGGGCCGATGTGGGCGGGCCGGAGAAGTA